>JAJPEO010000152.1 GCA_021166815.1 Nocardioides sp. | reverse complement strand
ACGCGGCGACTGCGGTGAGGACCTCACCCGAGGAGAGCTCCTCGACCCGGGCGGGGTCGAGGAGGATCGGGTGGGGTGCGGTGGCCATGCACCCATTCTGGCTCGAACAGGTGTTCGAAGACCATCCCTCAGACGAGGTATGTCTTGAGTCGGGTGTTGGTTTCGAGGCTCGCAAGCTCGCACCTCAACCAACGGCCTGGCGGTGCGGGGGTTGGTTTCGAGGCTCGCAAGCTCGCACCTCAACCAACGATCCTGGCGACCTCGCCAACGTGCGCTCGCACCTCAACCAACGAGCCTGGCGACCTCAACCAACGAGCGTCGCCCGTGCCAGGGGTCAGTGGACGTGGCTCGCGAGATACGACCGAACCGTGTCGATCGTGTCGGCCTCCTGCGGCGCCTTGTCGTCCCGATACCGCAGCACGCGGGCGAAGCGGAGCGCCATGCCTCCCGGATAACGGCTCGACCGCTGGATCCCGTCGAACGCGATCTCGACCACCTGCTCCGGCCGGACGAAGACCACGTGGCCCTCGCGCCGCGTCTCCAGCCCGAGGAACCGCTCGGTCTGCCAGGCGAGCATCTCGTCGGTCATGCCCTTGAACGTCTTGCCGAGCATGGTCCACCCGGTCGGGGCGGAGGGGTCGCGTGCGCCGAGGTGGATGCTGGACAGCCAGCCCGAGCGGCGGCCGCTGCCCCACTCGACCGCGAGCACGACGAGGTCGAGGGTCAGCCGGGGCTTGACCTTGACCCAGGCGGCGCCTCGGCGACCGGCGGCGTACGGAGCCGACAGGTCCTTGACGACCACTCCCTCGTGACCGGCCGCGAGGACCTGCCGGGCGAACTCCTCGGCCTCCGCGACGTCCGCCGTGGTGGTGCGGGCCACCCGGTGGGCGGCCGGGACCAGGCGGTCGAGCGTGGCCAGTCGCTCGGACAGCGGCGCGTCGAGCAGGTCCGTGCCGTCGACGTGCAGGACGTCGAAGAAGTACGGCGTGACCGCCACCCCCGAGGCCTGCGCGGTGCGACTCGCGGTGTCCTGGAAGGCGAGGGGCCGCCCGGAGGCGTCGAGGGCCAGGGCCTCACCGTCGAGGACGACCCGCTCGGCGGGGAGGGAGCGTACGACGTCGACGACCTCGGGCAGGCGGGCCGTGATGTCGTCGAGGCTGCGTGTCGCGACCAGGACGTCGTCACCGTCGCGGTGGACCTGGATGCGGATGCCGTCGAGCTTGGTGTCGACGGCGACCGGCTCGGCGAAGGCCGCGAGTGCCGTGGCGACGTCGGGGGCGCTGGAGGCGAGCATGGGCTGCACCGCGCGGCCGACCTCCAGTCCGATCGCTGCCAGGGACTCCGGGCCCGCGAAGGCGGCCACGGCCGCTGTCGGTGTGCTGCCGGCGAGCATCGCGGCCCTGCGCACCTGCGTCACGGAGACACCGGCCACGTCGGCCACGGCCTGCTGGATCGCGGCCTCCAGGGCACCTTGGCGGACGTTGCCGGTCAGGACCGCTCGCAGCCAGGCCTGCTCCGCCGCCGTGGCGCGGCCGAGCAGTCCCGCGAGCATCTCCCGGCGCGCGGTGGTGGACCCCGGTCCGGACAGCGCGCTGAGTCCCTCGAGGGCGTGGTCCACCTCGGCGACCGTCAGCGTGGGTTCAGCAGCCGGCTCGGGCAGGTCCTGCAGGGAGCGCCACCCCACGCCGGTACGCCGCTGGCGCAGCGTGCCGGCGAGGTAGGAGACGACCACCTCGACGTCGTCGGGGTCGCACTGCGCGAGCACCTGGGCCAGCGCCTCGACCTTGGCCTTGCGTGACCGGGTCGCCGCAGCCGCCCCGGAAGCGGCCACGACCTCGGCGAGAAGCATGACCCGCATGGTGTCATCCGGAAGCGACGGGCACCATGGGCCCCATGGGAGACACCGGGCTGTACGTGCCGCACTTCAACCGGATGGCCGACGACGAGGTGCGCGGTTTCGTCGCCGACGTCGGCACGGCCCAGCTCGTCAGCGTCGGGCCGGACGGGCTGCCTGACGCCACCTGGCTGCCGATCGTGTGGACGGGGCACCGGGTGGAGGCCCACCTCGCGCGCGCGAACGGCCACTGGCGACGCATCGTCGACGGGACGCCCGCCCTGCTGGTGGTCGCCGGCCGCGACCACTACATCTCCCCGTCGTGGTACCCCTCCAAGGCCGAGCACGGACGGGCCGTCCCGACCTGGAACTACTCCGCGGTCCACCTGCGCGGGACCGTCCGGCTGCGCCAGGACGCCGACTGGCTGCGTGAGCACGTCACCCGCCTGAGCGACCGCCACGAGGAGCACCGGGCCGACCGGTGGCGCGTGTCGGACGCTCCGGAGGATTACATCGACAAGAACCTGCGGGCGATCGTGGGCATCGAGGTGAGTGTCGAGCAGGTCGACGCGAAGGCCAAGCGAAGCCAGAACCGCAGCGACGCCGATCGCCGCGGGGTCGTCGACGGCTTGCGTGGCGACGGGGTCGACCCCGACGGCCTGGTCGAGCCGTGAGGGGTCAGCCGCCGATGAGCGTACGGACCTCGTAGAGCTCCGGGAAGAACGTCAGGTCGAGGGCGCGCCTGAGGAAGTCGACGCCTGACGAGCCGCCCGTGCCCACCTTGTGGCCGATGGTGCGCTGCACGACCTGCAGGTGGCGGAATCGCCACTGCTGGAAGTTGTCCTCCACGTCGACGAGCTCCTCGCACGTCTCGTAGACGCCCCAGTGCTCGTGCGGCGTGGCGTACACCTCGGCGAACACCTCGACCAGCCCGCTGTCGACCTGGTGGGGTCGCGACCAGTCGCGGTCGAGGAGGTGGGCGGGAACGGGGTAGCCGCGACGGGCGAGGTAGCGCAGGAACTCGTCGTAGAGCGACGGCTCGTGCAGCAGGGTGCTGAGCGCGTGCTGGGCCTCCCGGTCGTGGCTGAACACCTGGACCATCTCGGCGCTCTTGTTGCCGAGCAGGAACTCGACCTCGCGGTACTGCGCGGACTGGAAGCCCGACGACGTCGCGAGGAACGGGCGGATCTGGGCGTACTCGCTCGGGGTCAAGGTGGCCAGCACGGCCCACTGGTCGGTCAGGGAGTGCTGGACGTGCTTGACCCGGGCGAGCCGCTTGAGGGCCTGGGCGAGCTCGTCGTCACGCAGCAGGTCGCGGGCCGAGCGCAGCTCGTGCACCATCAGCTTGAGCCAGAGCTCGGAGGTCTGGTGCTGGATGATGAAGAGGAGCTCGTCGTGCTGCGGGGGGTCCGACAGCGGCTGCTGGGCCGAGAGCAGGACGTCGAGACGCAGGTAGTCGCCGTACGACATGGACGTGCTGAAGTCCCGTTCGATCTCGGGCTCGAGGTCGCGCGTGTTGCTGGATTCACCCATGCCAGCAACCTAGCCCCACCGGGCGTCGGTCCCATCGTCTAGCGTCGGACAGGTGAGTGGTGAGGTGACGCGGCAGTGGCAGCCGGGCTGGCCGTGCCGGGTCGCCCAGGTGCTGGGTCCCCAGCGGCGCGGCAGCGGGGACCCCACCCACCGGGTCGACGCCGTGGGGCGCCACTGGCGTGCCATGAGGACTCCGGAGGGGCCGGCCACCCTCGCGGTCCTCGAGCGGCCCCGCGACGCGGTCGTCGAGGCCGGCGCGTGGGGCGCGGGGGCGACGTGGGCGCTGGAGGCCCTGCCCGCCCTGCTGGGCTCCGAGGACGACCCGACCGGCTTCGTCGCTCACCACGACGCCATCGCGGAGGGGTGGCGCCGGGCTCCCCACTGGCGGCTGGGACGCACCGGCCTGGTGATGGAGAGCCTCGTGCCCTCGATCCTGGAGCAGAAGGTGACCGGCAAGCAGGCCTTCGGCTCGTTCCGCGAGCTGGTGCGTCGCCATGGCGAGCCCGCGCCCGGTCCCGGTCGTGAGGTCGGGCTGTGGCTGCAGCCCGAGCCCGGGGTGATCGCGGCGATCCCGTCGTGGGAGTGGCTGCGACTGGGCGTCGAGCCGGCGCGGTCGCGTGCGGTCGTCACGGTGTGCCGCGTGGCCGCCTCCCTGGAGAGGGTGGCCGGGCTCACCCCCTCGGAGGCCGACGCGAGGCTGCGCTCCCTGCCGGGTGTGGGGGAGTGGACCAGCGCCGAGGTGCGCCAGCGTGCGCTGGGCGACATCGACGCGGTGAGCTTCGGGGACTACCACGTCGCGAAGGAGGTCGGCTGGGCCTTGGCCGGTCGCGACTTCGACGACGCCGAGCTCGCCTCGGAGCTGGCGGTCTACCGGCCCCAGCGTGGCCGAGCCGTGGCCATGGCCGGGGCGTCCGGGATCCGCCGACCCAGGCGCGGCCCCCGCATGAGCGTCCCCACCCACCTGCCCGTGCGCTGAGGCCGGAGGCTCCTCAGAGGAGCGGGCGCAGGGGCCGCAGCACCATCTCGGTGAACCGGCGGTAGACGTCGCGCACGTGCCACTCGCTGAGCGTGAGCTCGTGGCAGTTGTCCTGGTCGGTCTCGAAGATGCGTTCCATCGCCCGGGCGAAGTCGGCGTCGATCACCTCGAGGTTGATCTCGTAGTTGCCCTGGAGGCTGAGCCGGTCGATGTTGGCGGTGCCGACGGTCGACCAGCTTCCGTCGATCGTGGCCGTCTTGGAGTGCACCATCGCCTTGTAGCGCAGGATGCGCACGCCGGCGGTCAGCATCTCGGAGAAGTAGCCGCGCGAGATCCAGTCGGCGACGATGTGGTTGGACTTGAGCGGGATGAGCAGGCGTACGTCGACCCCGCGGCGGGCCGCGTCGGTCAGGGCGTCGACGAAGTCCTGGTCGGGCAGGAAGTAGGCCGTGGTCATCCAGATGTTGGTGGCGGCCCGGTTGATCGCCTCGAGGTACATGCCACGGATGGGGAACATCCACAGCCGGGGCACGTTGCGGTGGATCCGGATCTCCGGCTCCCAGTCCGCAGCGGCCTCGAGGAGCAGCGGCCGGGCACTGCGGTGCAGCACGCGGCGGCGGTTGAGGTTCCAGAAGTCGGCGAAGGCACGCTTGAGGTCCCACACGCCCGGACCGGCGATGCGGACGTGGGTGTCGCGCCACTCGGTGGCGTAGGCGCTGCCGATGTTGTAGCCGCCGAGGAACGCGACCTCGTCGTCGACGACCAGGATCTTGCGGTGGTCGCGGCCGTAGCGCCGCAGGTCCCAGAACCGCACGCCCGGCGACCACACGGGGTAGCGCAGCACCTTCAGCGAGGGAGGGAAGCGCAGGAACTTCGGCGACACCACGAGGTTGGCGAAGCCGTCGTAGATGCAGTGCACGTCCACGCCTCGCTCGGCCGCGGTGACGAGGGCGGTCTTGAAACGCTCCCCGACCTCGTCGCCCTTCCAGATGTAGGTCTCGAACAGGACCTGCTTCTCAGCGCCCTCGATCGCCGAGATCATGTCGTCGTAGAGGTCGGCGCCGAAGGTGTAGGTGGTGATCTCGCCATCGCCGACCACCACCGACTCCGGCGCGGTCACGGGGAACGGCTTGGGCTTCTTGTTGCGGCGGCGGTAGGAGTCCACCAGCGACAGCCCGATCGCCAGCGCGAGCTGGAACCCGACCATCGCGAGCAGCGTCCGGCGCAGGATCGTCAGGGCGCGGGCGAGGCTCACGCGGACAATCTAGCCAAGGCGGACCAGCCCGGAGGCGGACTCGGGCAGGTGGGGGTGTCGGTACGGGGTCGTAGGCTCGACGCATGCGTCCTGTCACCGATCTCGAGCGCCGACTCGCGCCCTTCAAGGTCGTCTCCGACTACGAGCCCAGCGGTGACCAGCCCGCGGCGATCAAGGAGATCACCGAGCGCATCCGTGCGGGGGAGAAGGACGTCGTCCTGCTGGGTGCGACGGGCACCGGCAAGACGGCCACGGTGGCCTGGGTGGCCGAGCAGCTGCAGCGTCCGATGCTGGTGCTGCAGCCCAACAAGACGCTGGCCGCCCAGTTCGCCAACGAGCTGCGCCAGCTCTTCCCCGACAACGCGATCGAGTACTTCGTCTCGTACTACGACTACTACCAGCCCGAAGCCTACGTCCCGCAGACGGACACCTACATCGAGAAGGACTCCTCGATCAACGAGGAGGTGGAGCGGCTACGGCACAGCGCCACCAACAGCCTGCTGACCCGCCGCGACACGATCGTGGTGTCGACGGTGTCCTGCATCTACGGTCTCGGCACCCCTCAGGAGTACGTCGACCGGATGCTGCGGTTGCGCGTGGGGGAGGAGCACGACCGTGACTCGGTGCTGCGCCGACTCGTGGAGATCCAGTACACCCGCAACGACATGACCTTCACCCGCGGCACCTTCCGGGTCCGCGGCGACACCCTCGAGATCTTCCCGGTCTACGAGGAGCTCGCGGTGCGCATCGAGTTCTTCGGCGACGAGATCGAGCGGCTGATGACGCTGCACCCCATCACCGGCGAGGTCATCTCGGAGGACCAGGAGCTGTACGTCTTCCCCGCCAGCCACTACATCGCCGGCCCCGAGCGGATGGAGCGGGCGATCAACGGCATCGAGGCCGAGCTCGCCGAAAGGCTCGAGGAGTTCGAGCGGCAGGGCAAGCTCCTGGAGGCCCAGCGGCTGCGCATGCGCACCACCTACGACATCGAGATGCTGCGCCAGGTGGGCTCGTGCTCCGGGGTGGAGAACTACTCGATGCACATGGACGGCCGCTCGCGGGGCTCGGCGCCCAACTGCCTCCTCGACTACTTCCCCGAGGACTACCTCCTCGTCGTCGACGAGTCCCACGTCGCGGTGCCGCAGATCGGCGGCATGTACGAGGGCGACATGTCCCGCAAGCGCAACCTGGTCGAGCACGGCTTCCGCCTGCCGAGCGCGATGGACAACCGGCCCCTGAAGTGGGAGGAGTTCCTCGAGCGGGTCGGCCAGGCGATCTATCTGTCCGCCACCCCCGGCAACTACGAGCTCGACCGCATCGGGGGCGTCGACAACGCCGTCCAGCAGATCATCCGCCCGACCGGCCTGGTCGACCCGGAGGTCATCGTCAAGCCGACCAAGGGGCAGATCGACGACCTCATCGGCGAGATCCGCGAGCGGGCCGACAAGGGCGAGCGGGTCCTGGTCACCACGCTGACCAAGAAGATGTCCGAGGACCTCACCGACTACCTCCTCGACGCCGGCATCCGCACGCGCTACCTCCACTCCGAGATCGACACCCTCAAGCGCATCGAGCTGCTGCGCGACCTGCGACTGGGCGAGTACGACGTGCTGGTGGGCATCAACCTCCTCCGCGAGGGCCTCGACCTGCCCGAGGTGTCGCTCGTCTCGATCCTCGACGCCGACAAGGAGGGGTTCCTGCGCTCGGACAAGTCGCTGATCCAGACGATCGGCCGCGCCGCTCGCAACGTGTCGGGCCAGGTCCACATGTACGCCGACAAGATCACCCCGTCCATGGAGGCGGCGATCGACGAGACCAACCGTCGTCGCGCGATCCAGGTGGCCTACAACACCGAGCGGGGCATCGACCCGCAGCCGCTGCGCAAGAAGATCGCCGACATCACCGAGATGCTGGCCCGCGAGGACGAGAACACCCAGGAGCTGCTCAAGACCTGGGCCGACGTGGGGCAGAAGGGACGTGCCGGCGGGGTCAAGGCGGGCAAGTCCCCGACGCCTGCGCTCTCCAAGCTCCACCACGACCTGCCGGACACTGCGGGCATCCCGTCCTCCGACCTGGCCGAGCTGATCCAGGAGCTGACCGACCAGATGAAGTCCGCGGCCGCGGAGCTGCAGTTCGAGGTGGCGGCCCGGCTGAGGGACGAGATCTCCGAGCTCAAGAAGGAGCTGCGCCAGATGGTCGAGGCGACGAGGTGACGCTCCCGTAGGGGGCCCGGCCTCACCCGTCCGGAGGTGGGCGGTGGCAGCGGCGCCCGTGGGGTCGCTAGCGTCGCCCGCATGACCACGCCCATCGACCTCGGCCGCCCCGTCTCCGGTGACGTCATCGACCTGATCCTCGAGGACCACCGTCGTTTCGAGACCCTCCTGCGACAGCTGCGCGACAGCTCCTCGGACCGCGATGCCGTGCGCCAGGCGCTCTCCGCCCTGCACGTGGCACACGCCGAGGCAGAGGAGAAGCACGTCTACCCCAAGCTGCGACGCAAGGACGCCATCAGCGCCCACGAGGCCGAGCACGGCAAGGAGGAGCACGCCGAGGGCAACGAGGCGCTGCTCAAGGTGCTGGAGCTCAAGGGCACCGACACCCAGGCATTCGACGACGCCGTCGAGGAGCTGGCCACCGCCCTCAACCACCACCTCACCGAGGAGGAGCTGACCATCCTCAACCCGGCGCGCGAGGAGGTCGGCGAGCGGGTCCGCGCCGAGCTGGGGGAGGCCTTCGCCACCGAGCGCAACGCCCAGCTCGACGCCGACTGCGGCAACATCGACAACGTGCGCCGGATCGTGAAGGCCGCGGAGAGGGAGGGACTCCTCGACGAGGACGAGGAGTCCGACGACTGACGGCAGTCCGCGGGCGCCTCGACGCGCTCAGCGCGCCGGACGGCGCATGGTGAGCCCGACCATCCGGGCGACCACCAGGGCGACGTAGAAGACCCCGGTGACCTCCTCGACCACCACGACCGACCGCGCGTGCGGGAGCGTCGGGAGGATGTCGGAGAGTCCTGTGCCCGTGAGCGTGGTGAACGACAGGAACAGCAGCTCGAACCACTGCTGGTCCTCGCTCAGCGGGCTGACGAAGCTGCCCGGCCAGATGACCTGGAGGGCTGCGTACACGTAGGCGAAGGCCCACGCGACCACGGTGAACGCGGCCCCGGTGGCGAAGAGCTCGTCGTGGGTGACCTTCTCGTCGTGGAACAGGTAGCGCAGCATCGCGTAGCTGACGTAGAGGTAGAACGGCGCGTGCAGCGCGGCCGACGTCAGGACGATCCAGTCCGTCGAGGGCCGCAGCGCCTCCAGCAGGGTGAACACCATCGCCGGAGCACCCAGGAAGAGCACGACCTGGCCCAGCGCCGGGGTGCGACGAACGGCGAAGACCGCCGCGCCGACGGCGACCATGCCGAGCACGCCGAGGATCGCGCGGCCCGCGATGGAGTCGAGCAGGAAGGGCCAGGTCAGCACCTGCAGCAGCTGGGCGGCCAGGAGCAGGGCGGAGGGGTGCTCCTTGAGCAGGCGCAGTCGAGACCTCACGGGCGAGGAGTCTAGGCCGCTCGGCGGCCCGATCAGCGTGACCTCGCAGCGACTTTCTCGTTGAGCGTGACCTGAGGGACATGCGCTCGTTGGGAGAGACGAGAACACGTTCTACCTGCCGCTCGGGGGCAGGAAGCGTCTGAACTGGGAGGTGACAGATGGGTTTCTCCGCCGTGTCCGTGGTCCGTGGGCCGGGAGAGCTGGCCGCGATGGTCGTCGACGTGACCACGCGCGTCTTCACGCGCAGGTTCCAGACCCGCGAGTTCATCGAGCAGGCGTGGTTCATCACCAGCGTCACGCTGATGCCGACGATCCTGGTGTCCATCCCCTTCGGCGCTGTCATCTCGCTGCAGGTCGGCAACCTCACCGGCCAGCTGGGGGCCCAGTCCTTCGCCGGCGCCTCCGCCGTCCTCGCGGTGGTGCGCGAGGCCGCCCCGATCGCGGCCGCGTTGATCATCGCCGGCGCGGCCGGGTCCGCGATCTGCTCCGACCTGGGAGCGCGCAAGATCCGCGAGGAGATCGACGCGATGGAGGTGCTCGGCATCGACCCGATCGAGCGGTTGGTGGCGCCTCGCGTCGTTGCCACGGTCTTCGTCGCGATGATGATCAACGGGATCGTCATCGCGGCCGGGATCGGCGGCGGCTACTTCTTCACCGTCATCGTGCAGGGCGGCTCGGCCGGAGCGTTCCTCTCGTCCTTCACCGCCCTGGCGTCGCTTCCCGACCTGTACGTCGCCATGGTCAAGGCAGCGATCTTCGGCTACCTCGCCGCGATCGTGGGCGCCTACAAGGGGCTCAACGCCGGCGGCGGACCCAACGGGGTCGGCCGTGCCGTCAACGAGTCGGTGATCGTCGCGTTCATGCTGCTCTTCTTCCTCAACGCGATCATCACGGCCGTCTACTTCCAGCTCGTTCCGCAGCAGGGGCTCTGATGTCTGTCATCACCGAGATCGGGTCCGGCTTCATCAGGGAGCGCCGTGCCGGGCTGGAGGAGCGCGGCGACCAGCTGCTCTTCTACGTCAAGGCGCTGGCGTGGACGCCCCGCGCGATCCGTCGCTACCGCCGCGAGATCCTCAACACCCTGGCCGAGGTCACCTTCGGCGTGGGTGGGCTCTCGGTCATCGCCGGGACCGTGGGCGTGATCGCCTTCATGGCGTTCTTCGCCGGCACCGAGGTCGGCATCCAGGGCTACGCGTCCCTCAGCCAGCTCGGGGTGGCGAAGTTCACCGCGTTCATCTCCGCCTACTTCAACACCCGGGAGGTCGCGCCGCTGATCTCGGCCATCGCCCTCGCGGCGACGGTGGGCTGCGGCTACACCGCCCGGCTCGGCGCGATGCGCATCTCCGAGGAGATCGACGCGCTCGAGGTGATGGGAGTGCCCAGCCTGCCCTTCCTGGTCACCACGCGCATGATCGCAGCCTTCATCGCGGTGATCCCGCTCTACATCGTCGCGCTGAGCGCGTCCTACCTCTCGCCCCGCCTGATCACCACGCTGATCTACGGACAGTCCGCGGGGACGTACGACCACTACTTCCTGCAGTTCCTGCCACCGGTCGACCTGCTGTGGTCGTTCCTCAAGCTCATCGTGCTGGCGGTGATCATCATCCTGATCCACTGCTACTACGGGTACACGGCCTCGGGAGGCCCGGCCGGGGTGGGCATGGCCGTGGGCAAGGCGATCCGCTCGTCGATCGTCACCGTGGTGGTGGCCGACTTCTTCCTGAGCTTCGCGATCTGGGGCTCGACGACGACCGTACGGATCACGGGGTGACCGCGTGCTGGTGAACATCCACCACGACAGCCCGGGGGAGCACCGCCGGCTGCTCCTGCTCGGCGTCGTGTTCCTGACGGTGATGGCGATGCTGGTGTCGCTGTCGGTCGCGATCTACCTCAAGGTCTTCGAGCCCCGCACCACGCTGGTGCTGCAGGCCGACAGCGCGGGCCTGCAGCTGCCCGAGAACGGCGACGTGCGTCGCCACGGCGTCCTGGTCGGTCGCGTCAGCGACATCGCCCAGGACGGCTCGCAGGCGGTCATCACCCTCGCCCTGCAGCCCGAGGCGGCGGAGACCATCGACCGCGACCTCTCGGTCGAGATCATCCCCACGACCCTGTTCGGCCAGAAGTTCGTCTCCCTGGTCGACCCGGAGAAGCCGTCGGGCAAGCCGGTCAGCGACGGACAGGTCGTCCCCAGCGAGCGGGTGCAGACCAACGTCGAGCTCAACCGGATCCTTGCCGACCTGTTCCCCCTGCTCCGCTCGGTCGACCCGGCGGCGCTCAACACCACGCTCCACGCGCTCGCGACCGCGCTCCAGGGACGGGGCGAGCAGATCGGCACGCTCGTCGACGACCTGGAGGGCTACGTCTCCCGGTTCAACCGCCGGCTGCCGACCCTGCGTGAGGACCTGGTGCTGCTCGCCGAGGTGGCCGGCGCGTACGAGCACGCCACTCCGGACCTGGTGCGCCTCATGCGGAACGCCACCGTCACCGCACGCACCCTCACCGAGCAGCGCCGCCAGCTGGACACCTTCCTGGGCGACCTCACCGGCATGGCGGGGACGACGTCGCGGGTGCTGGAGGACAACGGCGCGGCGATGATCCAGCTGGGTCGGCTCACCCGGCCGATGCTGCGCCTGCTCGACACCTACTCGCCGGAGTACCCCTGCCTGCTGCGCGGGCTCGCGGACTACACCGATGACCTCAGCGCGATCTTCGCCGGTGGTCGCGTGCGCCAGATCCTCGAGCTCGGCGCCGTCCAGCGCCCCGCGTACGACGAGGCGGACAAGCCGGAGTGGGGCGAGGTAGGCCACGGCCCCTGGTGCGTGGGCCTGCCCCGCCCCCAGGTCCCCATCGGGCCGATCCCGCTGCGCGACGGCACCGACCAGGACTCGATGAACCTCCCGCCGTCGCAGTTCCAGCGCAGCTCGTTCCTGAACCCGACGTCGGGGTACGCAGGCACCCCGGGCGAGCAGCGCATGGTCAACGCCCTCATGTCGGGGAGCACGGGCAAGCCGGCCGACTCGTACGGCTCCATGGGCGCGCTCCTGCTCGGCCCCCAGCTGCGCGGGACGGAGGTGTCCGAGGCATGAGCACCGCACTGACCCGTCAGCGCAACGCCGTGACCACGGTGGCCGCGGTGAAGCTCGGCATCTTCAGCCTCGTCTCCGTGCTCGTGACCGGCATGCTCGCCGTGATCATGGGCAACTTCGGGTTCGGGGACCAGACCGGGTACTCCGCGATCTTCACCAACGCCAGCATGCTGCAGCAGGGGGACGACGTGAGGATCGCCGGGATCCCGGTCGGCGAGGTGCGAGGCGTCGAGATCCACGACCGGAACCGAGCGGTGGTGCACTTCCGCATCGAGAGCGACGTGGTCCTCACCGAGGCCAGCCGGGCCGAGATCCGCTACCTCAACATCGTCGGGGACCGCTACCTCGCCCTCGAGCAGGGCGATCCCGCGGCGCCGCGGCTCTCGCAGGAGGCGCAGATCCCCGTCGAGCGCACCCTGCCGGCGCTCAACCTCACCGAGCTGTACAACGGCTTCCAGCCGCTCTTCGCCGCGCTGGAGCCCGACCAGGTCAACGAGCTGTCGCTCAACATCGTGCAGGTCCTCCAGGGTGAGGGCGGCACGATCTCGAGCCTGCTGCAGCGCACCGCGTCGCTGACCAACACCCTCGCCGACCGCGACCAGCTGATCGGCGAGGTCATCACCAACCTCGACACGATGCTGCAGACCGTCGACGCACGGCGTACCCAGCTGAACCAGCTCGTGGTGGAGCTGCGGGGCTGGATGGGCAACCTCGCCAAGGACCGCGCGAGCATCGGTCAGTCGGTGCAGAACATGTCGGCCCTCACCGACACCGTGGCCGACCTGCTGACGCGCTCGCGACCGCTGCTGAAGCGCGACGTCGAGGAGCTGCGCACGCTCGTCACCCTGCTCGCGCGCAAGGAGAACCAGGCGATCCTGCGCGAGCTGCTGGACCGCCTGCCCGAGGCCCTGACGGACCAGACCCGCATCGGTAAGTACGGGTCCTGGTACTCGTACTACCTCTGCGACTTCCAGGGCTCCATCAAGCTGCCGAAGATCGCCGGCCTGGACCTCTCCGGACTCCAGCGCCAGCTCGACGACGTCAGCTTCGAGAGCACGGCCCCGAGGTGTCAGTGATGAGCACACGAAGCGATGCGGCGATCCTGCGGCTGGGCACGATCTCACTGGTCGTCCTCGTCGTGGCCATGGCGGCGGCGTTCAACCTGCAGAAGTTCCCCGGCTTCCGCGGGCACAGCTACCACGCCGAGCTGCAGGACGCGAGCGGGCTGCGCAAGGGGCACATGGTGCAGATCGCCGGCACGAGGGTCGGACGCGTCTCGAGCCTGGTCATCGAGAAGGACCGGGTGGTGGCGGAGTTCGACGTCGACCCGGGCGTCGAGATCGGCCCCGCCACGACAGCCTCCGTCGAGGTGCTCAACCTGCTGGGCGAGAAGTACCTCGAGCTGCAGCCAGCGGGCGAGGGAGACCTCGAGCCGGGAGGGACCATCCCGCTCGAGCGCACCGCGTCGGCGTACGACATCGTCGGCGTCCTGGGCGACCTGACCACGACCACCGAGGAGATCGACACCCGGCGGCTGGAGAAGGCGTTCGGCGTCCTCACGACCACGCTCGACTCCAGTGACGAGGAGATCGAGGCCAGCTTCACCGGCCTCTCGCGCCTCTCCCGGACCATCGCCAGCCGCGACCGGGAGCTGGCCGGGCTGCTCACCAGCGCAGAGTCGGTCAGTGGGCTCCTCGCCGAGCGGCGCACCGACCTCGTGGCCCTGATGAAGGACAGCAGCCTGGTCTTCGCCGAGCTCGACAAGCGGCGCGAGGCGATCCACACGCTCCTGGTCCACGCCGAGACGCTGGCTCGGGAGCTGAAGGGGCTGGCGAAGGACAACGAGGACGAGATCGGTCCGGCCCTGGAACAGCTGGCGGTGACGACGTCCATGCTCAAGGCCAAGCGCAAGGAGCTCCGGCAGACGGCGGCCGCCATGGGTCCGTACGTCGACATCCTCGGCAACATCGTCGGCACCGGCCCCTGGTTCGACGCCTACCTGGTCAACCTGCAGGGACTCGCCGGTGAGTTCGTGCCCACCACGAGGGGGCGGGCCCGATGAGGATGCTCGATGCGATGCGCGGCCTGCCCGGGCGCGCGCTGGTCGCCGCGCTGCTGGTGCTGGCGGTGCTCACCGCGGTGCTGTCGATGGTCGGCGGCACGCAGACGCGCACGGTGACGGCCCACTTCTCCCGCGCGGTCAGCGTGTTCGTCGGCACCGAGGTGCGCATCCTCGGCGTCAACATCGGCGAGGTGACCGCAGTCGTGCCTGAGGGGCAGTCGGTGCGTGTGGAGATGGTCTACGACGCGGAGTACGACGTCCCCGCCGACGCGGAGGCGGTGATCGTGACCCCTACGCTGGTGGCCGACCGCTTCATCCAGCTCACCCCGGTCTACACCGGCGGGGCCAAGATGGCCGACGGGGCGGAGATCCCGCTGGCCCAGACCGGGGCCCCGGTCGAGCTGGACCGCATCTACGCCAGCCTGTCCACGCTCACGAACGCGCTGGGTCCCAACGGCGCCAACCGCAACGGCTCGCTCAGCGACCTGCTCGCCTCGGGTGCCCGCACCCTCGAGGGCAAGGGGGAGACGGCCAACCAGATGCTGCTGGACCTCTCGACCGCGGCGCAGACGTTCGGCAACAACAGCGGCGACCTGTTCTCCACCGTGGAGCAGCTCAACCAGTTCACCGAGACGCTCGCCCGCAACGACCGGGTGGTCGACCGGTTCATGACCGACCTCGCGCGCGCCTCGTCGCAGCTCGCCGGTGAGCGACAGGAGCTCGACGCCGCCCTGGTGGCACTGGCCGAGAGCGTGGACACCGTACGCACCTTCGTCCGGCGCAACCGCAAGGCGCTCGTCGGCCAGGTCGAGGACCTCACGGCGGTGCTCGACGTGCTCGTGAAGGAGAAGGACTCCCTGGCCCTGGCGCTGGAGAAGGGGCCCCTGGGCGCCTCGAACCTCGCGGTCGCGTTCGACACCAAGACCGGGTCGATCGGCTCCCGGATCAACGTCGCCGGCAACGTCGAGGACCTCGACGGCTTCCTGTGCGCGGTCGTCAAGAACGCGCAGATCCCCTCCGCGAAGACCGCCTGTGCCCTGTTCGAGCGGCTGCTCGAGGGCCGCCTGAAGCTGCCCAGCGCCAAGCAGGCGCCCCTGTCGTCGACCCAGGTCCCGGGCGAGCCCGTGCCCGCGACGTCGTTGGCGGAGATGCTCGGAGCGGGTGGTCAGCGATGACCCGCACCCCCCGCGCGGTCCTGGCCGCGACCGTCCTCGCCCTCGTCGCCGCCACGACGTCCGGCTGCGACTTCGACGGCGCGTACGACCTCCCGCTGCCGGGAGGGCCGATCGACCACGACCAGGCATTCACGGTGACGGCCGAGTTCGCCGACGTGCTCAACGTCGTCCCGCGGTCGCCGGTGATGGTCAGCGACGTCTCGGTGGGCGAGGTGGTGGAGGTCGAGCGCACCGGCTGGTCCGCTCTGGTGACCTTGAAGGTCCGCGACGACATCGTGCTCCCCGACAACGCCACGGCCGAGATCCGCCAGACCAGCCTGCTGGGGGAGAAGTACGTCGCACTCCTCGAGCCCGGTCGCGGCGGCCGTGGCCGACTGGGTGACGGGGACCGCATCGCCATGTCCGCCACGGGCCGCAACCCCGAGGTGGAGGAGGTGCTCGGCGCGCTGTCGTTCCTCCTGTCCGGCGGAGGCGTGGGCCAGATCCGCACCATCACGACCGAGCTCAACGAGGTGATGTCCGGACGCACCGGCCGGGTGAAGAACCTGATGGGCGAGCTCGACGAGCTGGTCGGCACCCTCGACGAGCAGAAGGGCGACATCATCCGCGCGATGGAGTCGATGAACCAGCTCGCCAAGACGCTCAACGCGGAGGAGAGGACCATCGAGAAGGCCCTCGACGCGACCGGCCCGGCCCTGCAGGTGCTCAACGAGCAGCACCGCAACCTCGCCCGCATGCTGCGCCAGCTCGACCGGCTGGGCCGCGTGGGCACCCGGGTCATCAACGGCACCAAGGAGGACCTCATCGCGGACCTGGCCCACCTCCAGCCGATCCTGAGCAAGCTCAACGAGACCGGTGACGCGCTGCCGCGCGGCCTGTCGCTGATGATCAGCTTCCCCTTCCCCCAGGAGGCGGCGGACATCGCCAAGGGCGACTACGCCAACGCGTCGTTCGCGCTCGACGTCTCCCTCGAGGCGCTGCTCACCACGATCGACCCCGGCTCCGGCGGGGGCGGCGGCAGTGGTCCGCTGCCCGGTCTTCCGCAGCTGCCCGGCCTCCCTGAGCTGCCGGGCCTGCCCGGCCTGCCGCTCCTTCCCGGCAGCGGTGGCGTCGGCACCGAGGGCGGACTGCTGGACGGAGGCCTGGGATGACTCGCGGCATCAAGGTCAGGCTGGTGCTGTTCGTGGTGCTCGCCGCGGTCGGCATCGTCTACGTGGCCGGCGCCTACCTCGGGGTGGTCGACCGGGTGCTGTCCCGGGGCCTCGCCGTGCACGCCACGCTGCCCGAGTCCGGTGGCCTGTTCGTGGGCAGCGAGGTGACCTACCGCGGCGTCAAGGTCGGCAAGGTGTCGGCCATGAACGTGACGCCCGAGGGCATGCGCGCCGACCTGGCGCTCCGGGAGGGGACCCGCATCCCGGTGGACAGCAGCATCCACGTGCACAACCTCTCCGCCGTGGGCGAGCAGTACCTCGACATCCAGCCGGCCACGGCAGAAGGTCCCTACCTCGCCGAGGGCGACACGCTCGTGGGCGGCCCCGACAGCCTCCCGGTGGACGAGGGTGACCTGCTCGTGGACCTCGACGAGCTCGTCGGGTCGCTCGACGGCGAGGACCTCAACACCGTCATCTCCGAGCTCGGCACCACCTTCCGCGGCACGTCCACTCCGCTGCAGCGGATGGTCGACGGCGGCCAGCGCTTCCTCGAGGAGGCGATCGCCCACGAGGACGTGACCTTCGCGCTGCTGGACAACGGTCGCGTGGTCCTGCGCACCCAGGCCCGGCACGGCGACAACATCCGCACCTTCGCTCGGGACCTCGCCGACCTCACGGGCACCCTCCGCAAGCGCGACCGGGAAGTCCGCGTCGTGCTCGAGGGCGGCGCCGCGGCCGTCCGGGAGGTCGACGGGCTCCTCACGGACCTGGAGCCGACCCTGCCGGTGTTCCTCGGCGACCTCGTCACCCTCAACCAGATCTCCACCGCACGCATCGACGGCATCG
>JAJPEO010000213.1 GCA_021166815.1 Nocardioides sp. | reverse complement strand
TGGTGGTTGTCGGAGACCGGCTCGTCTCCGTTGACGATGTACTGCCGGTCGACGTCCTGGAACGTGCTGGCCTTGAACTCCTGGTAGGTCGGGACCTCTCCCGACGTGGTGGCGGCCATGGCCGGGACGGCCATCGCCGCTGCGACGACGGCCGATGATGCGATCGCGAGCGACCCGAGTCGACTGCGCTTCATGTGCGAACCTCCGAGATGGTGGGTTGAGGGGCACGCCGATCCCAGGAGTCGTCGCACGCGAGGCCTCCCGAGAGCACTGCGTGGGACGAAACCTCTCCCATGAGGACCGTCTGTGACAAGGGTCACGTGCCAACTTTCTTCCGCCGCCGACTCCACCGGGCCGGAGATCCTCGCCCGCGCCGCCCTCCCTAGGCTGGCCCCGTGCGCATCGCGACCTGGAACGTCAACTCCCTCCGCTCCCGCATCGACCGCGTCGAGGCGTTCCTCGAGCGGCACGACATCGACGTCCTCGCCGTCCAGGAGACGAAGGCGCGGGAGGACCAGCTGCCGCTGATGGGCCTGCAGGCGCGTGGCTACGACGTCGCCGTCGTCGGCCTCAACCAGTGGAACGGCGTCGCCGTCATCTCCCGCGTCGGCCTGGAGGACGTCGAGGTCGGGTTCACGGACATGCCCGGCTACGGCGACCCCGTGGCCGCCGAGGCCCGGGCGATCGGCGCCACGTGCGGTGGCGTACGCATCTGGTCGTTGTACGTGCCCAACGGCCGCAAGCCCGACGACCCCCACTACGTCTACAAGCTCGACTGGCTCGCCCGGTTGCGCGAGGCCGCTGCCGGGTGGCTGGGCACGGACACGATGCTCGTGGGCGACTGGAACATCTGCCCCACCGACGAGGACGTCTTCGACCCCCGGCAGTTCCGCAACTCCACGCACGTCACCCCCGCCGAGCGAGCCGCGTTCCAGGCCTTCCTCGACGAGGGCTGGCACGAGGTCACCCGGGCCCACGACCCGGGCTACACCTACTGGGACTACGACCGGCAGCGCTTCGAGCGCGACCGCGGTCTGAAGATCGACTTCGCCCTGGCGACGCCGTCGCTCGCGGCGCGGGTGACGCACGCGTTCGTCGACCGCGAGGAGCGCAACCCGGCGGTCTTCCCGGGCGCCCCCTCCGACCACGCGCCCGTGGTCGTCGACCTCGCCGACTGAGACCTCCGGCAGGCTCGTCGGCGCGTCGCACTGTCGGTGGTCTCGTGCAGGGTGGAGGCATGGATCTCCTTCCCCTCCTGCTGACCCTGGCCGTGGGCGTGGCCCTCGGCGTCCTCATCGGCGCGTTGTGGGTGCGCAGCCGGCCCGGTGACGACCGCGCCCTGGCGGCGCTCGAGCAGCGCGCGGCCGACCAGGCCGTGGTGCGCGAGGGCCTCGACCGGCTGCAGGACCAGCTCCAGGACCTGGGCCACGACCGCGTGGCCTGGCAGGCGTCGTTCGCGCAGCAGGTCGCCGACATGCGCCACACGACCGAGTCCCTGCGCCGTGAGACCTCGAGCCTCGCGACGGCCCTGCGCAAGCCGCAGGTACGCGGCCAGTGGGGCGAGCTCCACCTGCGTCGCACGGTCGAGCTGGCCGGCCTGGTCGACCACTGCGACTTCGCCGAGCAGGTGCGCTACGACGACGGGCGGCTGCGTCCCGACCTGGTGGTGACCCTCGCCGGCGGCCGGGCCATCGCCGTCGACGCGAAGGCGCCACTGGAGGCATTCCTCGACGCCGCCGGGAGTGACGACCCCGCTGCCCACGACGCGGCGCTGCAGCGGCTGGGCCAGCACGTCCGCAAGCACGTCAGCGACCTGGGGTCGCGGCGCTACTGGGAGGCGATGGCGCAGGCGCCGGAGTTCGTGGTCCTGTTCCTGCCCGGTGAGACGATCCTGCACGCGGCGCTGGAGGCCGTCCCCGACCTGCACGAGCACGCGGCTCGCCACAACGTCGTGCTCGCCACGCCGTCGACGCTGATCGCGCTGCTGCGCACGGTGGCCCAGGGGTGGCAGCACGAGGCCCTCAACGCCCGCGCCGAGGAGGTGCAGCGCCTGGGCCAGGAGCTCCACTCCCGGCTGGGGACCGTCGCCGGCCACCTCGACAAGGTGGGCCGCGCGCTCGGCACGGCCGTCACGTCCTACAACCAGGCCATCGGCTCGCTCGAGGGCCGGGTGCTGGTGTCGGCCAGACGGTTCACCGACCTCGCCGTGACCAACGACGAGCTGCCTGCCCCGCGACAGGTCGAGTCGGCCCCACGGGCGCTCAGCGCTCCGGAGCTCGCGGCCCTGGACGAGGTCGCCACGCCGTACGCCGAACCCACCGTCGAGGCCTTGACGGTCGCCGAGGCAGCCTCGGACGGCGCCCCGCCTGCTGCGGCGCGCCGCGCCCGCGGAGCGTGAGGCGCGTCCTAGGTTGATCAGCGTGAACCAGGCCGGACCACCGCGGCCCCACCCGAGGTGGGGCGCGGGTCTCGAGCCGGGCCCGCAGGTCGTGGCGCTCGGCGTGGCGCTCACGCTCACAGCCGTGACGATCGACGTCGTCCTGGCCGGCAGGTTGTCGCTCTTCTTCGACCTGGCGTTCATCGCCGCCTGCCTGCTGCTGGCCGTCATGGTGCGCCGCGGTGACTTCTTCGTCGTGGGCCTGCTGCCCCCGCTGCTGATGATCGGCGTCTTCACGTTCCTCGCGCTCATCGCGCGCGACGTCGTCGCAGACCCCCGCGACAACGTGGTCCAGGCCGTCGTGTCGGGCCTGGCCCACCACAGCACGGCGCTGTTCGTCGGCTATGCGCTGTGCCTGGCCTGGCTCGGCTGGCGCCTGCGCTCCGAGAGTGACATCGCCGCCGAGCTCGGCACGGAGTGGGACACCCACCCCGAGCACACGGAGGACTCAGGCCTCGAAGCGTGAGGCGTCGCCCGCGCCGTGGCGCAGCACGACCGGCTCGCGGTCGAGCCACTCGATGACCGTGGTCGGCTCGGCGATGACCTCACCGGACTCGATGACGACGTCGACGACGTGGTCGAGGTCCTCCTTGATCTCCCAGCCCATCGTCCGGGCCTCGGTCTCGCCGGGGAGGATCAGGGTGCTGGTCAGGATCGGCTCGCCGAGCTCCTCGAGGATCGCCTGCACGAGGACGTGGTCGGGGATGCGCACGCCCACGGTCCGCTTCTTGGGGTGCATCAGGCGCTTCGGCACCTCGCCGGTGGCCGGGAGGATGAACGTGTACGGCCCGGGGGTCGCGGCCTTGATCGCGCGGAAGGCCCAGTTGTCGACGTGGACGAACTGGCCCAGCTGAGCGAAGTCCTTGCACATCAGCGTGAAGTGGTGACGTTCGTCGAGCTCACGGATCCTGAGGATCCGGTCGCGGCCGTCCCGGTTGCCCAGCCGGGCGCCGAGGGCGTAGCCGGAGTCGGTGGGATAGGCGATGAGCTCGTCGTTGCGCAGCGCCTCGACGACCTGGCTGATCAGCCGGGGCTGGGGGTTGTCCGGGTGGATGTCGAGGAAGCGGGCCATGACAGCTCCTGGGTGAGTGCCGACTACGACTTCTGGCCTGCTGCACGCAGGTCGCGACGCAGCTCGGGGGGCAGGGCGAAGATCAGGGACTCCTCCGCCGAACGCACCGAGGTCGCGTCAGGGTAGCCGCGCTCAGCGAGGAAGGCGAGCACTCCTTGGACCAGCTCCTCGGGCACCGAGGCGCCGGAGGTCACGGACACGGTGCCGACGCCGTCGAGCCACGACTCGTCGATCTCGCTGGCGTCGTCGACGCGGTAGGAGGCCTTGGCACCCGCCTCGAGCGCGACCTCGACCAGGCGCACCGAGTTGGAGGAGTTGCCCGAGCCGACGACGATCACGAGGTCGGAGTCCTTGGCGATCTCCTTGACCGCCAGCTGGCGGTTCTGGGTGGCGTAGCAGATGTCGTCGCTCGGCGGGTCGAGCAGGTTGGGGAAGCGCTGGCGGATCGCGTCGACCGTCTCCAGCGTCTCGTCCACGCTCAGCGTGGTCTGCGACAGCCAGGCGACCTTGTCGGGATCGCGCACGACGATGTTGGCGACGTCCTCGGGACCCTGGACCAGCTGGATGTGGTCGGGAGCCTCGCCCGCGGTGCCCTCGACCTCCTCGTGGCCGGCGTGACCGATCAGCAGGATGTCGTAGTCGTCGCTGGCGAACCGCTTGGCCTCGTGGTGGACCTTGGTCACCAGCGGGCAGGTGGCGTCGATGGTCTTGAGCCGGCGCTCCTCCGCCTGGCGGTGCACCTCCGGCGAGACGCCGTGGGCGGAGAAGACGACCGTGGACCCCGCCGGCACCTCGTCGAGCTCCTCGACGAAGACGGCGCCGCGGGACTCGAGGTCGGCGACGACGTGCTTGTTGTGCACGATCTGCTTGCGGACGTAGACCGGGGCGCCGTAGAGGTCCAGCGCCTTCTCGACCGTGATCACCGCTCGATCCACGCCCGCGCAGTAGCCGCGCGGCGCGGCGAGGAGCACGTTCTTGGCGCTCTCGGGGTCGAGGACCGGTGGCATGCCGAGGTCGGAGGTCATGGCTGTGAGTCTAGGTCGGGGGCACACGGCTCGGACAATGCGCACACGCGCCGGGCAGTGGACGTGCGGGCGCGACCTGATGCCCTAGCCTCGATCCGTGCCCTCCCTCCGCGACGCGACCCCCGAGGCCCCGGCGCCGGTGCGGGCGGTGGCGAACGCGGTGAGCCAGTGGATCGACCGGCTCGGCGCGGTCTGGGTGGAGGGCCAGGTCGCCCAGGTCACCCGGCGTCCGGGCATGGCCACCGTCTTCATGACGTTGCGGGACACGGTCGCCGACATCTCGGTCACGCTCACCTGCCAGCGCACCCTGTTCGACTCCCTCAACCCCCCGCTCGTCGAGGGCGCGAGCGTGGTCGTGCACGCGCGGCCGAGCTTCTACGCCAACCGCGGGAGCTTCTCGCTCCAGGCCCGCGACATCCGCATGGTCGGCCTCGGAGAGCTGCTGGCCCGGCTCGAACGCCGTCGCCAGCTGCTCGCCGCCGAAGGGCTGTTCGCGCCCGAGCTGAAGCGTGACCTGCCGTTCCTGCCGCGCTGCGTCGGGCTGGTGACGGCGCCCAACAGCGCCGCCGAGCGCGACGTCCTCGAGAACGCCCGGCGCCGCTGGCCCGCCGTGCACTTCGACGTGGCGTACGCCGCGATGCAGGGCCCTCGCTGCGTGCCCGAGGTGCTGGAGGCCCTCGCCCGCCTCGAGCGCGACGAGCAGGTCGACGTCATCGTGGTGGCCCGCGGGGGCGGCTCGGTCGAGGACCTCCTGCCGTTCTCCGACGAGGCGCTCCTGCGCGCCGTGCACGGCCTGCGCACGCCGGTCGTCTCCGCCATCGGCCACGAGCCCGACCAACCGCTGCTCGACCTGGTCGCCGACGTCCGCGCCTCCACCCCCACCGACGCCGCGAAGCTGATCGTGCCGGACATGGCCGAGGAGGTCCGCGGTGTCGAGTGGGCGCGCGACCGGCTGCGACAGCTGATCGTCCAGCGGGTGGCGTACGAGCAGCAGTGGCTCGACGAGCTGCGACGCCGCCCGGCGCTCGCCGACCCGCGCACGCTGGTGGCCGAGCGCAGCCGGGAGGTCGACGACCTGCTCGAGCGGGCGCGGCGTACCCTCCGGCACCGGCTCGAGCGCGCGGCCGACGACATCGGCCACCACCGGGCGCGGGCCCGGGCCCTGTCGCCCCTGGCCACCCTGCAACGCGGGTACGCCGTCGTGCAGACCGCCGACGGTCACGTCCTGGCGTCGGTCGAGGGGGCCGCCCCGGGCGCTGCCCTGTCGATCAGGCTCGCCGACGGCCGCGTCGAGGCCACGACCACCTCCGTCTCCTCCATCTCCGACGCAGGACCCACCGCCGACGAAGGGACCACCGATGACTGAGACCCCCAGCTACGAAGAGGCGCGCGAGGAGCTCATCGAGGTCGTCCGCACCCTCGAGCAGGGCGGCACCACGCTGGAGGAGTCCCTGGCCCTCTGGGAGCGCGGCGAGGCGCTGGCGAAGGTCTGCCAGGACTGGCTCGACGGGGCCCGGACGCGACTCGACGCGGCGATGGGCGAGTCCGGGGAGCAGTGACGCTCAGGGCAGCGTGAGCAGCCCGATGAGCTCCTCGATGTCCTCGGCGGGCGCCGAGCCGTAGACCAGGACGGAGTCGTCCCCGACCTCGGTGGAGTAGCCGCGGTCGCCCCCGTCGTCCGACCACGTCTGCCACGTGCGGGAGACGGTCGAGTCCACCGCTGCGTCCTCGCCGGCCACGGCCTCCTCGTCCACGTAGGTGCGCACCAGCTCGGCGACCGAGACGTCCTCCTGGCGCAGCCCGACGAAGCGGCCCTCGTCGGTCAGCAGGCCCAGGCGCCAGCTGGGGTCGTCACCGGCCTGCAGGGTCGCGCTGGTCGCCGTCCACCCCTCGGGCAGCCGCTCGGGCCGCACGATCGGGATGCCGGCGTCGTCGGCGAGCTCCACGCTGCGCTCCCACTCCACCGGCGCCGACTCCGGTGCGGCGTCGCCACGGAAGATCGCGCGCCAGGCGACGAAGGCGAGCACGCAGGCGACGACGACGATCATCGCTCCGACGAGGCCGGGGGTGGACCGCTGGTAGCCGCGGGAGGGAGTCTGGCTCACGACCCCATCCTCCCAAGCCTCCTTCAGGCGGTGTGCGGGGGTCCCGCCCCCGGTCGCCGGCTCAGACCACCCGGTCGGCTGCCGATAGAGTTCGGCCATGAGCCCGCAGAGCAAGCCCGATCGCAACCTCGCCCTCGAGTTGGTGCGGGTCACCGAAGCCGCCGCCATGGCCGCCGGACGCTGGGTCGGCCGCGGCGACAAGAACGACGCCGACGGCGTGGCGGTCGACGCGATGCGCGTCATGATCTCCAGCGTCGGCATGCAGGGCACGGTCGTGATCGGGGAGGGCGAGAAGGACGAGGCCCCGATGCTCTACAACGGCGAGCAGGTCGGCGACGGCACCGGCCCGGCCGTCGACGTCGCGGTCGACCCGATCGACGGCACGACGCTGACCGCCAAGGGCATGAACAACGCCATCTCGGTCATGGCCGTCTCGCCGCGCGGCACCATGTTCGACCCGAGCGCGGTGTTCTACATGGAGAAGCTCGCCACCGGCCCCGAGGCTGCCGACGTCGTCGACATCCGACTGCCCGTCAAGGAGAACATCGCCCGTGTCGCCAAGGCGAAGGGCAGCTCCCCCCGCGACGTCACGGTCGTCCTGCTCGACCGGCCGCGCCACGCGCGCCTGGTGGAGGAGATCCGCGCGACCGGGGCCCGCATCAAGTTCATCACCGACGGTGACGTCGCCGGCGCCATCATGGCGGCCCGCCCCGACACCGGCGTCGACCTCCTGCTGGGCGTGGGCGGCACCCCCGAGGGCATCATCGCGGCCTGCGCGATGAAGTGCCTGGGCGGCAAGCTCCAGGGCCGCCTGTGGCCCCAGGACGACGACGAGCGCCAGAAGGCCCTCCAGGCCGGGCACGACCTCGACCCCGACACCGTGCTCGAGACCGACCAGCTCGTCACCGGTGACGACGCCTTCTTCGTCGCCACCGGCATCACCGACGGCGAGCTCATGCGCGGTGTGCGCTACCGCGCCGGCAGCGCCACCACCCACTCGCTGGTGATGCGCTCGCGCAGCGGCACGATCCGCTCGATCACCGCCGAGCACCGCCTGGAGAAGCTAGGCGATTTCTCCAGCATCGACTTCGACTGAGCGCACCCCGGCCGCGGCGGCCCCTGCGGGGACGTGCCGCAGCGCCCTGGTGACCTCGCCGATCACGATCGGGTCCAGCGCCATGCCAGCGTGCGAGGCGCGGACCTCGACGGGGATTCCGTCCGGGTCGACGCAGGCACGCCAGTCGACGATGCCGTCGCGCTTGCTGTAGATGGCGGTGAAGTCGACGTCGTCGGGCCAGGGGGCCCGCGCCCGCTCGAAGCTCTCCCGCGCGCACCCGCCCGCCACGCAGTCCTCGGCCATCAAACCCTGCATCCCGGCCCGGCTCAGGCGCACCAGCATCTCGACGGTGCGGGTCAGGCTCGGGTGGTGCGCGCCGGGAGCGAGCGTGGGGCTGCCCATGGTCACGATCCCGGACACCAGGTCGGGGCGCTTGGCCGCGACGCCGCGCGCCAGCATGCCGCCCAGGCTGTGGCCGACGATGCGGACCCGCGACCCGCGCTGCCACGCGATGTGCTCGAGGCGCTCCTCCAGCTGCGCGGCGGCCGAGAGGGTGCACCCGATGTTGGCGTGGATGTGGGAGCGGTAGGTCCGGAACCCGTGGGCCCGCAGCGACCTCGCCATCAGCGACAGGGTGCCGTCGCCGGCCATGAACCCCGGGACCAGCAGCACGGGGTCGCCGGTGCGCGGCGGAGTGGCGCCGGCGTACGGGGTGAGGCGGCGCTGCCTCCGCAGGTCACGGGCGTGGAGCAGGTAGTGACCGGCCTCGCGCACCACGCTCCCCTCGCGCAGGATCGCCGCCGGGGTCGGCGGTGCGAATCCCTCCGGGAGCAGGAAGTCGGCGAGTGTGCGGTGGGTCACAGTGGGCAATCTAGCGTCCGCGCCCGTCCATCCTGGGAAATCCGTCGCCTTCGGCCTGTTGTCGCAGGGTTCCTCGTGTTGACTGGACGCATGCCCCCCACCCCCGGCCCCCGCGACGTCGCCGTCTCCGACGAGCTGCGTGCTCCCGTCGGCAACGACGTCGAGCTGTGCTACCAGACCTTCGGCGACCCCTCCGACGAGCCACTGCTGCTCGTCATGGGACTCAGCGCCCCGATGACCTGGTGGGACCCCGCGCTCTGCACGGCGCTGGCCCGCGAGGGCTTCTACGTCATCCGCTACGACAACCGCGACGTCGGTCGCTCGACCAAGATCCCGGGACGCGTACGCCGTGACCACCTCGTCCGGGCGTTCTCGACCGGGCGCGCCAAGCCGCCGTACACGATGGCCGACCTGGCCGGCGACGCCGTCGCCCTGCTCGACCACCTCGGCATCGAGGCGGCCCACGTCGTCGGCGCCTCGATGGGCGGCATGATCGTCCAGACGATCGCGATCGACCACCCGGCACGCGTGCGCTCCCTGACCTCGATCATGTCGACGACCGGGCGGCGCAGCGTCGGCTGGCAGAGCCCGAAGCTGCTGCCGATGCTGATCGCGCCGCGCAAGCCGGGCCGCGAGCCCTACGTCCGCACCAGCGCCACGATGTGGAAGATGATCGGCTCCCCCGACTTCCCCACCGACATGGAAGCGCTGCGCGAGCGCGCGGGCGAGACATTCGACCGTGGCTTCGACGCCAACGGCGTGATGCGCCAGATGCTCGCGATCCTCACCCAGCCCGACCGCACCAAGCGGCTGCGGAGCGTGCGAGTGCCGACCCTGGTCATCCACGGCCTCGCGGACAGGATGGTCCACGTCAGCGGCGGCCGCTCGACGGCGCGGGCCGTCCCCGGGGCCGAGCTGGTCCTCATCGACGGCATGGGCCACGACCTGCCGACCTCGCTCCACCCGACGTTCGTCGAGGCGATCCGCCGCACGGCCGACCGCGCGTCGACCGGCAGGGCGAGCGCCAGCGGAGCCTCAGCCGGCTGAGTCGAGTCGCCGCGCGCCGTCGTGCGCGGACGCGGTGAAGACCCGCGGCTCGGTGAAGGCGCGGGCTGCGAAGGCATGGCGTACGGACTCCTCCGCCGCGGCGCGGGCGTCCTGCTCGACGAGCGCGAT
>JAJPEO010000112.1 GCA_021166815.1 Nocardioides sp. | reverse complement strand
CCGCGACAGGAGATGTGCGACCTGGCCGACCGCTACAGGAATTGCGGAAGGGACGTTGCCCCGGGTGCCCCAGCGTCATAATGAGCCGGAGTGCAGCGCACGAGGGCGGACCGCAGCGGGTGCCTACAGCCGCTCGATGATGGTGACGTTGGCCTGGCCGCCGCCCTCGCACATGGTCTGCAGCCCGTAGCGCCCACCGGTCCGCTCGAGCTCGTTGAGCAGGGTGGTCATGAGGCGCGTACCGGTGGCACCGATGGGGTGGCCCAGGGCGATGCCGCCGCCGTTGACGTTGACCTTCTCGTGGGGAGCGCCGGTCTCCTTCATCCACGCCATGACGACCGAGGCGAAGGCCTCGTTGCACTCGAAGAGGTCGATGTCGTCGATCGACATGCCGGTCTTCTCGAGGGCGTGCTTGGTGGCGCGGATGGGGCCGGTGAGCATCCAGATCGGGTCGTCGCCACGGACCGAGAGGTGGTGAATGCGGGCGCGGGGCTTGAGGCCGTGCTCGTTCACCGCCCGCTCGGAAGCGATGAGCATCGCCGACGAGGCGTCGGAGATCTGGGAGGCCACGGCAGCGGTCACCCGGCCGCCGGGAGCCAGGGGCTGCAGCGCGGCCATCTTCTCCATCGAGGTGTCGCGCGGGCACTCGTCGACCGAGACGACGGTGCCGTCGGGCAGCGTGACCGGCACGATCTCGTTGACGAAGCGGCCCTCGGCGATGGCCGTACGCGCCCGCTCGTGCGAGGTGAGGGCGAACGCCTCCATGTCCTCGCGGCTCAGGTCCCACTTCTCGGCGATCATCTCGGCCGAGTTGAACTGCGACACGTCAACGTCGCCGTAGCGCGCACGCCAGCCGGGCGACTCGGCGAAGGGCGTGGTGAAGCCGTACTGCTGGCCGACGAGCATGGCCGCCGAGATCGGGATGGACGACATGTTCTGCAGGCCGCCGGCGACGACGAGGTCCTGCGTCCCCGACATGACGCCCTGCGCGGCGAAGTGGACCGCCTGCTGGGAGGAGCCGCACTGCCGGTCGATCGTCACGCCCGGCACGTGGTCGGGCAGGCCCGCGACCAGCCAGGACGACCTGGCCACGTCACCGGCCTGCGAGCCGATCGTGTCGCAGCAGCCCATGACCACGTCGTCGACGAGGCCGGGGTCGATGCCGGTGCGCTCGACCAGCGAGGACATGACGATCGCGCCGAGGTCGGCGGAGTGGATGGACGCGAGCGAGCCGCCGCGCTTGCCGACCGGGGTGCGGATGGCGTCGACGATGTAGGCCTCAGGCACGGGAGATTCCTTCGAGGAGGATGGAGAGATACTGGTCGGCGACGTCGGTGTGGGTCAGGTCCCCGCCGGGGCGGTACCAACGGACGGCGACCCACACGGTGTCGCGGATGAATCGGTAGACGAGCTCGACGTCGAGGTCCTGGCGCAGCACGCCGGCCGCGACGCCCTCGCGGACCAGGTCGGTCCACATCGTGCGCATCTGCGCGTTGCGCTCGGCGAGGAAGCCGAAGCGCTCGAAGCCGCCGAGGTAGGAGGAGTCGTTCTGGTAGATCGCCACCTCGGCACGGTGCTGGTCGATCGCCTCGAAGGACAGCCGGACCACCCGCTCGAGCTTGGTGCGCGGGTCGTCGTCGGAGGCGAGCACCTCGTCGTAGGCCTCGAAGAGCCGCGCCTGGAAGGAGGTGAGGATCTCCTCGACCATCGACTCCTTGGAGTCGAAGTGGTGGTAGAGGCTGCCGCTCAGGATCCCGGCCGCGTCGGCGATGTCGCGGACCGTCGTGTTGGTGAAGCCCTTCTCGGCGAACAGCTCCGCCGCGATCCCGAGGAGCTCGGTGCGCCTAGGCATGCTGGCTGCTCACGGAGACGATCTCGCCGGTCATGTAGGACGCGTAGTCGGAAGCCAGGAAGACCATCACGTTGGCCACCTCCCACGGCTCGGCCGCGCGCCCGAAGGCCTCGCGCTGCTTGAGCTCGTGGAGCAGCTCGTCGCTGGTCACCTTGGCGAGGAAGGGGTGCATCGCCAGCGACGGCGACACCGCGTTGACGCGGATGCCGTGCGGCGCGAGGTCGAGGGCGGCGCTGCGGGTCAGGGCCATCACGCCGGCCTTGGCCGCGGCGTAGTGGGCCTGGCCCTCCTGCGCGCGCCAGCCGATCACGGAGGCGTTGTTGACGATGACGCCACGCTTGCCGGACGCGATCATCCGGTTGCCCGCCGCGCGGACGCAGCGCATGGTGCCGGTCAGGGTGATGTCGATGACCCGGCTCCACTGCTCGTCGGTCATCTCGGTGATGGACACGGTGCCGCCGAGGCCGGCGTTGTTGACCATGATGTCGAGCCCGCCGAACTCGTCGGTGAGGTCGAGCATCGCCTGCACCTGGGCCTCGTCGGTCACGTCGCACGTCGTGCTGCGTACGCGCTCGGCGCCGAACTCCGCCGCGAGCTCCTCCTGGGCCTCCGCGACCCGGCGCTCGTGGGTGTCGGACAGGACGACCGCCCGCGCGCCCTCCTCGAGGACCCGTCGCACGACGCTCGCGCCGATGCCGGCGCCCGCCGCGGCGGTGACCGCCACGACCTTGTCCTTCAGCAGTCCGTGGCCGGGGACGTAGTCGGGGGTGGGCTGCTCTGGTCGTACGGCGGTCATCCGCGGGGCTCCTTCGGTAGGCCGAGAACACGCTCGGACAGGATGTTGCGCTGGATCTCGTCACTGCCGCCGTAGAGGGTGTCGGCACGCGAGAAGAGGAACAGACGCTGCCACTGGTCGAGCTCGTACGGCGCCTCGGCGACCGTGAGGCCACCGGGCCCGGCGACCTCCATGGCGAGCTCGCCGAGGCGGCGGTGCCACTGCGACCACACGAGCTTGGCGATCGACTCGGCGCCGGGCGGCGGGGCGTCGAGGGTGCGCACCGCGTTGGCGTGCATCACCGACAGCTCGACCTTGGCCTGGGCCAGCCGGTCGCGCAGGATCGGGTCGTCGATCGCGCCGGTGCTCCGCGCCAGGGCGACGACGCCGTCGAGCTCGCGGGCGAAGCCGACCTGCTGGGCCAGCGTGGAGACGCCGCGCTCGAAGCCGAGCAGCGCCATGGCCACCGACCAGCCGCCGCCGACCTCGCCGACGACCAGGTCGGCCGAGGTGCGGGCGCCGGTGAAGAAGACCTCGTTGAACTCCGAGCCGCCGGTGAGCTGCTCGATCGGGCGGACCTCCACCCCCGGCTGGTCGATCGGGACCAGCAGGAAGCTCAGGCCCTGGTGGCGCTGCGAGCCGGGCTCGGTGCGGGCCACCACGAAGATCCAGTCGGACTCGTGGGCCAGCGACGTCCACACCTTCTGCCCGTCGATGACCCACTCGTCGCCCTCGAGGCGCGCGCGGGTCTGGACGTTGGCCAGGTCGGAGCCGGCGTCGGGCTCGCTGTAGCCCTGGCACCACAGCTCCTCCACCGCGACGATCCGCGGCAGGAAGCGCGCCTGCTGCTCGGGCGTGCCGAGCGCGATCAGGGTCGGGCCGAGGAGCTCCTCGCCCAGGTGGTTGACGCGGGCGGGCGCGTCGGCGCGGGCGTACTCCTCGTGGAAGATCACCTGCTGCGCGAGACTCAGCCCGCGACCGCCGTGCTCGACCGGCCAGCCGACGCAGGTCCAGCCGTGCGCGGCGAGGTGACGGTTCCAGGCGAGCCGCTCGGCGTACGCCTCGTGGTCGCGGCCGGGGCCGCCGAGGCCCTTGAGGGCGGCCCACTCACCGGCCAGGTGCTCGGCGAGCCACGTACGGATCTCCTCGCGGAAGGCAGCGTCGGCCGCCGACTCAGCGGGCGTTCCGGCCACCGGATCGAGGGGGGCAGTGGGCGAGCTCATGGTGCTACGCTACCAAGCAACTGCTTGCTTGCCTACTGGAAGGAGTGTCGTGGACACCACGATCCCCGGCGTCCTCGCCGCGGCCGCAGCCGCCCACGGCGACCACCCGGCGTACGTCGACAGCGACACCGTGGTGAGCTACGCAGACCTGCTCGCGCGGGTCCGGGACACCGCCCGAGGCTACTGCGCGCTCGGCCTGCAGCCGGGCGACCGCGTCTGCATCTGGGCGCCCAACAGCATCGAGTGGGTGGTCGCCGCCCTCGCCACGACGTACGCCGGCGGCGTGCTCGTGCCGGTCAACTCGCGTTACACCGCGTCCGAGACCGCCGACATCGTCGAGCGCACCGAGGCGACCCTCGTCGTCGTCGCCGACGGCTTCCAGGGCCGTACGCAGATCGCCGACCTCCGGGCCACGAGCGGCCTCGAGACGGTCCGCGAGGTGGTCGACATCAACGACCTCGACCGGCTCGCCGGCCTGGCGACCGACGTCGACGCCGACGCCCGGGCCCGCGCCGTCTCCCCCGACGACGTCGCCGACATCCTCTTCACCAGCGGCACCACCGGCCGAAGCAAGGGGGCGATGAGCACCCACCGCCAGACCACCGGCGTGGCCGGCGTCTGGGGCTCGCTCGGCGGGGTGACCGCCGAGGACCGCTACCTCGTGGTCAACCCCTTCTTCCACTCCTTCGGCTACAAGGTCGGCATCGTCACCGGCCTGCTCACCGGCGCGACGCTCTACCCCGTGGCGACGTTCGACGTCGACGCGGTCGCCCGCCTGGTCGAGACCGCCCGCATCACGGTGCTGCCCGGCGCCCCCACGATCTTCTCCTCGCTGCTGGCCGCCGACGCCCACCACACCCACGACCTCTCCTCCCTCCGCCTGGCCGTCACCGGCGCCGCGGTGGTGCCGGTGGTCCTCATCGAGCGGATGCGCGCCGAGCTCGCCATCGAGAAGGTCGTGACGGCCTTCGGCATGACCGAGGCCGTGGTCGCCACGATGTGCCGCGGGGACGAGTCCGCGGAGACCGTCGCCAGCACCTGCGGCCGCGCGATCCCCGGCATGGAGGTCCGCATCGGCGACCAGGGCGAGGTGCTGCTGCGCGGCGACTACGTCATGCAGGGCTACCTCGACGACCCCGAGGCCACGGCCGAGGCGATCGACGCCGACGGCTGGCTGCACACCGGCGACGTCGGCACCCTCGACGCCGACGGCAACCTCACGATCACCGACCGCCTCAAGGACATGTACATCTCCGGCGGCTTCAACGTCTATCCCGCCGAGGTCGAGCAGGTGCTGTCGCGGATGGACGGCGTCGTCGACGTGGCCGTCGCCGGCGTCCCCGACGACCGGATGGGCGAGGTCGGCAAGGCCTGGGTGGTCACCGACCACTCCGAGAACTCACCCACCGCGGACGACGTGATCGCGTACGCCCGCCAGCACCTGGCCAACTTCAAGGTGCCGCGACAGGTGGAGCTCATCGAAGCGCTCCCCCGCAACCTGTCCGGCAAGGTGCTCAAGACCGAGCTGCGGGAAGGAACCGCCTGATGGACCTGGAGCTGAGCGAGTCGGAGCTCGCCTTCCGCGACGAGGCACGTGCGTGGCTCGCCGAGCACGTGCCGAGCACGCCGCTGCCCTCGATGGACACCGCCGAGGGCTTCGCCGCGCACCAGGAGTGGGAGCGCACGCTCGCCGACTCCCGCTTCTCGGTCGTCTCCTGGCCCCGCGA
>JAJPEO010000071.1 GCA_021166815.1 Nocardioides sp. | reverse complement strand
CGCGCCGGCGCCGCTGCCCGGGGGCCTGCACCCGACGGTCGCCGAGGTGATCACCTCGTGCCTGGCCCCCGACCCCGCGGACCGGCCGCTGCCCCACGAGATCTCCGACGCGCTGAGCCCCGTGCTGGCCGCCCTGCCGCGGGGCTCGCTCTCGGGGTTCAAGATCAGGCGCTGACCGCCCTCAGGTGTTGAGCCGGTAGCCGACTCCGCGGACCGTGGCGATCGCGTCGACGCCCAGCTTCTTGCGCAGGTAGCCGACGTAGACGTCGACGACGTTGGAGCCGGGGTCGAAGTCGTAGCCCCACACGTGGTCCAGGAGCTGCTCGCGGGTCAGCACTTGCCCGGGGTTGAGGAAGAACATCTCGGCCAGGGTGAACTCCCGTGCCGAGAGCTCCTCGTCCCCCGCTGGCGTGCTGACCCGGCGCGTGCGACGGTCGAGCCGGATGCCGCGGACGACGAGCTCGTCCTCGAACGCGGCACCGTCGCCGCCAGACGCCGTACGCAGCCGCAGGCGGACCCGGGCCATGAGCTCGGCGAAGCGGAACGGCTTGGCCATGTAGTCGTCGGCGCCCGCGTCGAGGCCGGTGACCGTGTCGGTGACCGAGTCGCGGGCGGTGAGGATGATGACCGGCATCCGGCTTCCCTGGGAGCGGAGCTGGTCGAGGACCTCGAAGCCGTCCATGCCGGGCAGCCCGATGTCGAGCACCATCAGGTCATATCGCCCGGACAGCGCCTCGTCCAGGCCGCTGGGGCCGTCGGGGCTGATCGTTGGCTGGTGCCCCTCGGCACGCAGGCCCTTCGCGACGAAGGACGCGATGCGCTCCTCGTCCTCGACGATCAGGATCTGGGCCATGAGGACTCCTCGTGGGTCGGCAGGGTCATCTCGAACAGGGCGCCGTGGGGAACGGCGTCGCGGACACGCACGTCGCCGTCGTGGGCAGCGACGATGGCCTGGACGATGCTCAGCCCGAGCCCGAAGCCCTCGTCGCCCTTGCGCACGGTGCTGCGACCGAAGCGCTCGAAGATCAGGTGCTTGTCCGCGTCCGGGACACCGTCCCCGGTGTCGCGCACCCAGACCCGCAGCCGGTCGCCGTCGATGGCGGAGCCGATGGCGATGACGTCGCCGGTGTCGGTGTGCTTGACCGCGTTGTCGGCGAGCTGGAGGACGGCCTGGGTGATCCGCTGCTCGTCGACGTGGGCGATGCCGCTCGCGACCTGGTCGACACGCCAGTCGCGATCACCCAGGGCTCGGGCCTTGGCCAGGACGGTGTGCGTGGCCTGCTCCACGTCGACCGGCTCGCGCACCACGAAGTCGGGGCGCCGGCTCTTGGCGAGCAGGATGAGGTCGTCCACGAGACGGGCCATGCGATCGACCTCGTCGAGCACGAGCTCACGGGTCTCCTCGACCTCGCCCGGGTCGCCCGACTGGAGGAGCTCGAGGTGCCCGCGCACGATCGTGAGGGGAGTGCGCAGCTCGTGCCCGGCGTCGTCGAGGAACTGGCGCTGGGCCGAGAAACCGGACTCGAGGCGATCGAGCATGCTGTTGATGGTCCGGGTGAGGTCGCTGATGTCGTCGCGGCCGCCTTCGGGGATGCGCCGGGACAGGTCGGTGGCACTGATCTCGCGGGCGGTCTCCTCGAGGGTCCGCAGCGGGGCGAGCAGGCGGCCGGACTGGAACGCGGCGACGAACACGATGAGGCCGAGGGAGAGCAGGGAGACCAGCGCGTAGGTGCGTACGGTGCGGTCGAGCTCGTCGCGCTCGTCGTCGAGGAATTTGACGATGACCAGGGACCCCTCGTCGAGGGAGTTGCGCACCGGCACCAGGGTCACCCACACCTCTCCGAAGCGCTCGGAGGGGAAGGTACGGGTGCCGCCGACGCCGCGGAGTTCGTTGATCAGCTGCTGGTAGGCGGGCTCGTCGAGCACCTCCTGGCCGTAGCGGTTGGCGGTGCGCAGGGACTGCTGGCCGACGACGTAACCGACGAGCATCTCGTCGTCGTCGGGGACGTTGCGCGTCAGGAAGACGTTGAGCATGCTCCACACGTCGTCGAACGGCTTGCCTGTCACGGGGTCGATCTCGAGCTCGCGGAACTCGGCGATCTCCTGGTCGATCTGGCGATGGACCTCACGGTCGATGCGCGAGGACTCCAGGGTCCACACGAGGACGCCCGAGCCGGCCATCGCCACGGCAGTCAGCAACGCGATGACGACCGTGATCCGGGTGCGTACCGAGACCTGGGAGAAGCGACCAGCACGCCGACCGTCAGTCGTCGTCCCGGCTGTCGTCATCCCGTTCCCTGTCGTCGCTCTCGTCGTCATCGTCGTCGTCCACGGGTGTGGGCTTGGGCGTGACGACCGTCGGCTGATTCTTGTCCACCGAGGGCGAATCGTCATCCCGGTCGTCGTCGTCGTCGCGGTCGTCCCCGTTCGACGGCGTGGCGTCCGTCGTCGGGCTGTCGGTCCCGGAGTCGCCGGGGACCGCGTCCTGGATGATCACGGGCGTGTGGTCGGCGGGCTCGTCGGCACTGCTGGCCGCGAGTGAGCCGGCCACGTAGGCCGAGACAGGCACGACGAGCGCGAGCACGAGGAACACCTTGACCAAGCGGGACATGACCGCAGTCTGGCGCCTGCGGGTGGGGTCGGGGTGAGACGCGGATGAGAGCCTTCTCATGGAAGGCGACCTCCGGAGGCTCGACTAGCCTGCCCGCATGCCCAGCAGCCCTGCCCCCAGCCTCGGTGAGGTCGTCGACCTCCTGCACTCCTGGTACCCACCCGCGACGGCCGACTCGTGGGACGCCGTGGGCCTGGTGGCCGGCGACCCGGACGCCCCGTGCCGCACGGTGATGTTCGCCGTCGACCCCTCGCCCGAGGTGGCGCAGGAGGCAGTGGCCCGCGGCGCCGACCTCCTGGTGGTGCACCACCCGTTGTTCCTGCGCCCCGTCTCGTCTGTCGCGGCGACCACTCCGAAGGGCCGCACCCTGCACACCCTCACGAGCGCGGGGTGCGCGCTGCTCGCGGCCCACACCAACGCCGACCAGGCGGTCGGAGGCGTCTCCGAGGCCCTCGCGACGGCGCTGGGCATCAGCGAGCAGCGTCCGATCCTCCCTGCGCCCTCCGGCCCGATCGACAAGATCATCACCTTCGTCCCGGAGGGCGACGCCGATGCGGTGCGCGCCGCCCTCGTGGAGGCCGGTGGCGGGCACATCGGCGACTACGACAGCTGCACGTACTCGATGGCCGGGGAGGGGCGCTTCCGCCCGCTCGAGGGCTCCTCGCCCACGATCGGCCGCGTCGGGGAGGTCGAGGTGGTGGCTGAGACCCGCATCGAGACCGTCGTGCCGCGGTCGCGGCGGGCTTCCGTCGTACGCGCCCTGCTGGCCGCCCACCCCTACGAGGAGCCGGCGTTCGACGTCGTCGAGCTGGCCGACCCGGGGGTCGCCGCCACCGGGACCGGCCGCGTCGGCACGGTGGAGCCGATGACGCTGAAGGAGCTCGCGGA
>JAJPEO010000067.1 GCA_021166815.1 Nocardioides sp. | reverse complement strand
GCGCTGGAGCGCGCCCGCGACTGCGGCCGCCCGGCCGTGGTCCAGGTCGAGGTCGACAACGTCGAGCACATGTGGGCGCCCGGCCTCCAGTCGTTCAAGAAGATGCACCAGGAGCCCAAGGGATGACAGGAGACCAGCGATGACTCGCGTCCTCGTCACCGGGGGCGCCGGCTACCTCGGCTCGCTCACGGTCGCGCACCTGGCCGCGCGCGGCGTGCCGGTCGTCTCGGTCGACGTTCGGGAGCCGCGTGAGCCGGTGGCGGGGGTCGAGCACGTCACCGGGGACCTGCGCGAGGTCGACCTCGAGGCGCTGCTCCGCGAGCACGAGATCGACACGGTCGTGCACCTCGCGGCCATCGTCGAGCCGCCGAAGGGCATGGGCGAGGCCGAGCTGGAGTCGATCGAGGTCGGCGGCACTCAGCGGGTCGTCGACGCGTGCGTGGCCACGGGCGTCACCCACCTGACGGTGACGTCCTCGGGGGCGGCGTACGGCTATCTCCCCCGCAACGACGGCCACCGCATCACCGAGGACGCGCCCACGCCGGGCCACCCGGACTTCGCCTACGCCCGCCACAAGTCGCAGGTCGAGGCGTTGCTCGCCCGCGCCCGTCGCGTGCACCCGGGCCTGGGCCAGCTGGTGCTGCGGCCCGGCACGATCCTGGGCGCCGACACCGACAACCAGATCACGGCGCTCTTCACCGGCCGCGTGGTCATGGCTCTGAGGGAGACCGACGGCCCGTTCACCTTCATCTGGGACTCCGACGTCGCCGAGATCATCGTGGAGGGCGTGCTGGCGCGGCGTACCGGCATCTACAACCTCGCCGGCGACGGCGTGATGACGATGCGCGACATCGCCGCGATCGAGGGCGCGCGCGTCGTCACCGTCCCGGCGGCCGCGGTCCGGCTGGCGCTGGCGGTGGCGAGCCGCGTCGGGGTCGGGAGGTACGGACCCGAGCAGGTCGACTTCCTCCTGCACCGGCCGGTGCTCGACAACGCGCGGCTGCGACGCGTCTTCCCCGGCCTGCCGAGGAAGACCACGCGCGAGACGTACGAGGTCTTCCGGCAGGGCCGCCTCGCCCGAGCACGGGGCTGACGTGGCCGGCACAGCGGTCGTCACGGGCGCCGGGGGCAGCATCGGCCGCCTGGTGGTCGACGGGCTCGAGCAGCGCGGGTACGCCGTGCTCGGGCTGGATCTCGCCGGCGACGGCAACCGCGTCGTGGCCTGCGACGTCACCGACGAGCGGGCCGTCGCGGACGCGGTCGCCGGAGTCGAGAGCCTCGACGTGCTCGTCCTGTGCGCCGGGCTCTCCGCGATCGGCGCGGTCGACGCCCACGGCTTGGACGTGCACCGCACGGTCATGGAGGGGACGCACTTCTCCGCCGTGGTGCCACTCCTGGCGCTGCTCCCGGCGCTGCGGCGCGGCCGGGGCAGGGTCGTGCTGGTCGGGTCCGTCGCGGGGTTCGCGCCCGTGCTCGGCAGGCCGGCCTACGTCGCGGCCAAGCACGCGGTCACCGGCCTGTTCACCGCCCTGCGCCCCGAGCTGGCGGTCGACGGGGTCGGGGTGAGCATCGTGCACCCGACCTTCGTGACCGGCGGGATGGGCGCGACCGGCGCCGGCGGTGCCGCGGGCCGCACGACCACGGGCGAGGAGATCACGCCCCAGCAGGCGGCGGACGCGATCGTCGGGGCTGCGGTGTCCGGCGGCGACGTGGTCCTGGTCGGCCGCACCGCCCGGCTCGCCTGGGTCGTGTCGCGCCACGCCCCGAGGACCTTCGCCCGCATCATGAGTCGACGGCTGCGCGCCGGAACTGGAGGACGGTCATGACCGAGCTGCTCACCATCGCCACCGCGGCTGCGGAGAACGTGGACGACATCCGCATCGCGTTCGACGAGAGCTCCCAGACGCTGCTGCGCATCATCATCGCCGCGATCCTCTTCGGCATCGCCCTCGACACCACCGTCGACGACTTCAAGCGGGCGGCGAGGATGCCGAAGGCGATCACCGTCGGGATCCTCGCCCAGATCATCGTCCTGCCGGGCCTGACGTTCCTGCTGACGCTGGCGCTCGGCGTGAGCGGGTCGGTCGCGCTGGGGATGATCCTGGTGGCATGCTGCCCCGCCGGCAACGTCTCCAACATCGTCACCCACCAGGCGCGCGGCGACGTGGCGCTGTCGGTGTCGATGACCGCCGTCGGCAACGTGATCGCCATCTTCCTGATGCCGCTCAACTTCGCGCTCTGGGGCAACTTGCACCCGACCGGCGGCGAGATCATGCGCCGCATCGAGCTCGAGCCCATGGACATGCTCGTCGAGGTCGTCATCGTCATCGGCATCCCGTTCGCGCTCGGCATCGCGCTGGCGCGGGCGTTCCCGAAGGTCGCGGCCCGCAGCGGCAAGATCGTCGCGCCCGTGGCGTTCCTGGCCCTGGGCGCCCTCATCGTGGTGGCCCTGACCAAGAACCTCGACCTCTTCATCACCTGGATCGGCGTGGTCGCGATCGCGGTGTTCCTCCACGACGCGCTCGCGCTCGGGCTGGGCTACGTGATCGGCAGGGCCTTCCGGCTCGGCACCGCGGCGACGAAGGCCATGAGCTTCGAGGTGGGCGTACGCAACGCCGGCCTGGGCCTGCTGCTGGTCTTCTCGTTCTTCGACGGCCTCGGCGGCATGGCGCTGGTCGCGGCCTGGTGGGGCATCTGGGACATCATCGCCGCGCTCGCGGTGGCGCGCGTGTGGCGCGCGCGCACGAGCGCCGCGGCGGTGCCCGCCTGAGGGACCGGGGGCCTCAGCCGGCCTGCGCCCCGCCGGGGACCAGGCCGAAGATCCCCTCCTCCTCCTGGGCGTTGTGCAGCCGCAGGACGGCGTGCAGGCCGTAGAGCAGCTGGCGCAGCTCGACGACGTCCTCGGGCAGCGGGGTGTCGCCGGTGCCCTCCAGCAGCCGGCGCAGGCGCGCGACCTGGTGCTCGATCTCGGCGTGCGTGCGGCTCAGGGCGACGGTGCCGTCGTCGCCGCCCAGGGCTCGGCTCATCAGGGGCAGCAGGCGGGCCTCGTCCGCGCGCTCGTGCGGCAGGACCTTCGTCTCCAGCTCGTCGAGCAGGCGCCAGGTGGGGCCGAGGTCCGGAGCGGTGGTGGTGATCGCGTCCGCGACGGTGGCGATGCCCTGCACCACGGACTGGGTCGCGTCGTGCTCGATGCGCAGCTCCTGCGCGGTCGCCACGTCCTCGGCCGACAGGTCGACCGAGTGGGTCCTGCCCGGCAGGACGGCGCGCAGGGCGAGCGCGATGGCCAGGACGTCGATGACCTCCTGCAGCAGGGCGCCGACCGCGGGCGGGAGCAGGCCGAGCGCGGCCGCGACCATCGCCACCAGCGACAGGCCCATGCCGACCAGCACCGCCTGCAGGGCGATGCCGCGCGAGCGCCGGGCGATGAGCATGACGTCGGCGAGCGCGTCGACCCGGTCGACGGTGAGCACCACGTCGGCCGCCTCCGAGGAGGCCGTGGAGCCCTTCGCCGCGAGCGCGACACCCACGCCGGCGGCGGCGAGCGCGGGCGCGTCGTTGATGCCGTCGCCGACCATGATCGTGCTCGCCGTGGCCGACTCCTGCTCGATGGCCCGCAGCTTGTCCGCGGGGTCGCAGTCCGCCAGCACCGAGTCGACGCCGACGATGCGACCCACCATCTCCGCCACGTCGGCCCGGTCACCGGTGACCAGCACGAACCTCGAGATGCCGGCCCGCCGCAACGCCCGCACCATCCGCGGCGCGTCCGGCCGGATGGTGTCCTCCAGCAGCAGTGCTCCAGCGGGCTCGTCGTCGACCGCCACGAAGACCACCATCGACGCGTCGAGATCGGCTCGGCGTCGCACCTGACGCGCCCACGACGGCGCCGGGCTGCCGACGATCCAGGCCGCCTTGCCCAGCCGGACGCGACGACCGTCCACCACGCCCGCCAGCCCGTAGCCGTGGACCTCGGCCACCGCGCCCGGCATGGCGAGCGGCAGCCCGCGGCGCGTTGCCCCGGACACGATGGCGCTGGCCAGCACGTGCGGCGAGACCTGGTCGAGCGAGGCGGCGAGGCGCAGGGTCTCGTCGGGGGACGGACCCCCGGGCGCTGCCACGACGCCGGTGAGGACGGGCTGGCCCCGCGTGAGCGTGCCGGTCTTGTCGAAGAGCATGACCCCGCCACCCGCGAGCTGCTCGAGTGCGGCACCGCCCTTGACCACGACGCCGATGCTGGCGGCGCGGGAGAGCCCGGACATGATCGCGATCGGGGCCGCGAGCAGCAGCGGGCAGGGGGTGGCCACCACGAGCACGGCCACGGCCCGTACGGCATCCCCGCTCCAGGCCCAGGCCCCGCCCGCCAGCGCCAGCGTGAGCGGGACGAACCAGAGGGCGAAGCGGTCGGCGGTCCGCACGAAGGGGGCCGAGGAGGCCTGGGCCTGCTCGACCAGGCGCACGACCCCGGCGTACGTCGAGTCGGCGGCCGTCGCGGTGGCCACCAGGTCGATCGGGTGCTCGGAGTTGATGACACCGCTGCGCACGTCCTCGCCCACCACCCGGCTCACCGGGAGCGGCTCCCCCGTCAGGGCGGACTCGTCCAGGACCGCCGGGGAGAGCAGCCGGCCGTCCACCGGCACCACCTGGCCGGTACCGACCAGGAGGTGGTCGCCGGCGCGTACGTCGTCGACCGGGACCTCCACGATCGCGTCGCCGTCGCGACGGCGTGCGGTGCGCGGTGAGCGCTCGACGAGCAGGCTCAGCTCGCGTCGGGCCCGCTGGGCGGCCCGGTCCTCCAGCAGCTGGCCGCTGGCCAGCATGACCGTGATCATCGCGCCCGCGAAGGCCTCACCGACGACCAGCGCCCCACCCAGAGCCAGGACCGCGATCACGTCGACGGTCGCCTGGCGCCGGCGCAGGGCCGCCGCCGTCGTGACGACGGAGAAGGCCAGTCCGAGTACGGTGTCCGCGACCCAGAGACCGGCAGCCCAGCCGGGGGCGGCGGACAGCCACGCGACACCGCCCGCCAGGAGCAGCGCCGTCGCCGTCACGAAGAGGAGCAGCGGGCGCTGGTCACCCAGACGCCTCATGGGACCAGTCTCCCGCGGTTGCAGCGCCACCACGAGGTCCGAAGGTCCCGTCTAGCTGCCCAGCGCCACCTCGGTGACGGTGAGCACCTTGCGGCACCGGTCGCAGCACAGCCGCGCCTCGAAGGGAGCGCCGCAATCGGGGTGGGTCAACAGCAGCGCCGGCCCCTCCTTCGCGGGGTGCCACCGCTCCCCCCAGGCCAGGGCCAGCAGGACCGTGGGCAGCACCGCGCGCCCCTTGGCGGTCAGGTGGTACGAGCCGTCGTCCGCCTCGGCCAGCACGCCGCGGGCGACGAAGGTGCGGAGCCGGTCGGACACGATCGTGGGCGGGGCCTGGAGGGCGCGCTCGAGCTCGCGAAACCGGGTGAGCCCGAGCAGGCAGGCCCCCAGCAGCGCCAGCGCCCACCGGTTGCCGATGAGCGAGAGGGTGTCGGGGAAGAGGCCGAGGTCGGCCGGCGAGGGACCCCGTTGGCGCCGGGTGCTGGCCGCCGGCACCGACCGCGGCCACCCGCCGGAGGGCCCCCACTCGGCCCCCAGGTCCGCCACGTCCACCGTGGCGCCGCAGGCGCGGCAGGTGAGCGCCGGTGCGAACTCCTCGCCGCACCCGCCCACGTGCACCATCGCGGGCAGCGCGGCAGCGGCGGGGTCGCTCGCCCAGCGCCGCTCCCAGCCCCAGATCGACAGCAGCACCGGCCACAGCGCGCGTCCCGAGTCCGTGAGGACGTAGCCGGACCGCGGCGGGGAGGTGCTGTACGGCCGCTGCTCGAGCACCCCGTGCTCGGCGAGCGTGCGGAGCCGGGCCGCCAGCACGGCGTTGCTGATCGGCAGCGCCTCCATGAACTCGCCGAAGCGGCTGCGCCCCAGCAGGGCCTGCTGGACCAGCAGCAGGTTCCACTGGTCGCCGAGGAGGCCGAGGGTCACCCCGATCGAGTTGGGCTGCTCCTGCGGCACACGCACTCCTCGGTCGGGGCCCCCGCGTCAGAGGCCGATCGCTGAGGCCGCATTCTCCTCGCTGTCCCAGCGCCGCAGCTCGGCGCCGTCCACCCACGTCGCGTGGGTGCCGCTCGAGATCCGCTCGGGCAGCCGCAGACGACACACCGGGCCGTCGGCGAGCCGGGCGGCGTCGAACACGACGGCGTACGACGCGTCGTCGTTCATGTCCATGGTGAACGTGACCAGGTAGCCGTCGTCCTCCGCGCCCGTGCCGCCGACCCGCGGGGCCACGGCGGCCTCGCTGCCGAAGACGC
>JAJPEO010000022.1 GCA_021166815.1 Nocardioides sp. | reverse complement strand
CGCGGCGGTGAAGACCGGCGAGCAGAAGTGGTCGCCGAGCATCTCCAGCACCGCGCGGGTGCGGCGCTTGCCGCCCGGGAGCTTGGCCACGGCGTCGGCCAGCTCGGCGCCCCGCAGCTCGGTGATGTGCTCGACCGCGGCGACGACCAGGTCGTTCTTGGTCGGGAAGTGGTGCAGCTGCGCGCCGCGGCTCACGCCGGCGCGCTCGCTCACCATCGTCGTCGACGTCCCCGCGAAGCCCCGCTCGACGAGCAGCTCGACCGTCGCCTCCAGCAGCCGGGCCCGCATGGCAGCGGTCCGCTCGGCCTGGGGCACGCGGGTCGGCGTACTCGTCGTCTGGGGCATGTCGCACATCGTGACGCGGAACAAACAAACAGTCAAGCCTGACTTTTTGTTGGGCTTCCGCCGGCGGAATCACCAGCCCCGCCCCCTGGCCGTCGCACTAGGGTCACGGCCGTGCCCACGCATCCCACGTCCTCGATCGCTGTCCCCCCGGCCGGCACCCATGGTGGCGACGGGCCCGCGGTCGAGGCGGCGCTCGGGCTGGCCCCCGGTTCGCTGCTCGACCTCAGCCAGAACCTCAACCCCTTCGCGCCACCGGCCGCCGACGTCGTACGCCGCCACCTCGACACCGTGACGCACTACCCCGACCACCGCACGGCCACCCGCCTGCTGGCCGGGGCCATCGGCGTCGACCCGGCCCGACTGCTGCTGACCAACGGCGGGAGCGAGGCCATCCACCTGGTCGCAGCCGAGCTGGGCGGGCGGGTGGTGGACGAGCCAGAGTTCGCGCTGCACCCGCGCGGCACGACGGGCCCGAGGTGGCGGACCAACCCGCACTCGCCCACCGGTCGCCTGGCCACCGACGACCAGCGAGCGGACGTGTGGGACGAGGCCTTCCACGCCCTCGCGACCGGGGAGTGGAGCGCACACCGCGGCGGCGTCGTGGTGGGGTCGCTGACCAAGACGTTCGCCTGCCCGGGACTGCGGCTGGGCTACGTCGTGGCCGACGACGTGCAGCGCTTCGCCCGCCACCAGCCGCACTGGCCGGTCTCGGCGCTGTCGCTGGCCTGCCTGCCCGATCTCCTCGGCGCCGCCGACCTCGCCGGGTGGTCCCGGCAGGTCGCCGAGGCCCGTACGGCACTCGCCGACACGCTCGCCCGGCACGGCCTCGACGTCGAGGCACACGACGCACCGTGGGTGTTGGTGCACGACGCACCCGGCCTGCGCGCGGCGCTCGCGCCGTACGGCGTGCTCGTCCGCGACTGCGCGAGCTTCGGCCTGCCGGGCACGATGCGCGTCGCGGTGCCCACGCCGGAGGACCTGCCACGCGTCGAACGTGCCCTGGGTGCCTGCGCCGACGAGCGCTTGGTCTAGGGTCGCCACCGCGTCAGCGAGACGAAGTCCGGTGAGACCCCGGCACTGACCCGCAACGGTGAAGCCACCTCGAGTGGACGAGTCCGGTCGATCTCCCTGGTCGCAGCTGAACCACGAAGCCTCGAGGAAAGGGCTCGGTTCGGTCGACGGGCCGCGCCTGTCGGACGAGCGGACATCCCCCTCGACCGACAGGAGGAACCCCATGCACCGCCCCATCCACCGGATCGCCGGCGCCCTCGCCGCCGCCACCCTCGCCCTGACCCTGGCCGCCTGCGCCGACGACGCAGGCGCGGAGCCGGAGGCGAGCAGGGACACCGCCTCTGCCGCCGACTTCCCCGTGACCGTCGAGAGCGGCGGCGTCGAGACGACGATCGAGCAGGAGCCCCAGCGCATCGTGTCGCTGTCGCCCTCTGCCACCGAGACGTTGTTCGGCATCGGCGCGGGCGACCGCGTCGTCGCCGCGGACAGCTATTCCACCTACCCCCCGGAAGCGCCCACCACCGACCTGAGCGGGTACGAGCCCAACGTCGAGGCGATCATCGCCCACGAGCCGGACCTCGTGGTCGCGGCCAGCGACAGCAACGAGCTGGTCGCGAGCCTGGCCAAGGTCGGCGTACCGGTGCTCATCAGCGACGCCCCCGCCGACCTCGAGGACGCCTACGAGCGGATGGCGACGCTCGGGGTCGCGACCGGGCAGGTGGACGAGACCGCAGAGGAGGTCGCCCGCATCCGCAACGAGATCGACGCGACCATCGACGCCGCGGCGAAGCAGCCGGTGCGGGTGCTGCACGAGCTCGACGCCACCCACTACGCAGCGAGCAGCTGGAGCTTCATCGGGTCGGTCTACGCCGAGCTCGGCGCGACCAACATCGCCGACCGGGCCGACACCGCCAGGTCGGGCTACCCGCAGCTCACGGAGGAGGCGATCGTGAAGGCCGACCCGCAGGTCATCGTCATCTCCGACAGCGTGGACTACGACGCTGCCGACGTGGCCTGGCGGCCCGGCTGGCAGGACGTCGCGGCCGTCCGCTCGGACGCCGTCGTCGCGCTCGACGAGGACGTCATCTCGCGGTGGGGCACCCGCCTGCCCGAGCTGGTCGCCCTGCTCGCCGGCGCCCTGGAGGGCGCGACCGTCCCGGCCGGAAGCTGACGTGGCGCTCCTCCTCGACCGGCCGGTTCAGCACGCCTTCCGGGTCTCCCCGGTCGGCACGCTGGTCACCGTCGGCGCCCTGGCCGTCGCGATCGTGGTGAGCCTCACCCAGGGCGCGGCCGGCCTGGCGCCGGCGGGCGTCGTACGCAGCCTGGTCGATGCGCTTCCGGGCGTCGCGCTGGACAGCGGGCTGTCGCCGGTCGAGGAGGCCGTCCTGTGGCAGATCCGGCTGCCGCGGACCTGCTTGGCCGCCCTGGTCGGTGCGGCCCTGTCCGTCGCCGGCGCGGGCTACCAGGGCGTCTTCCGCAACCCGCTCGCCGACCCCTACCTGCTCGGCATCTCCGCCGGCGCCGGCCTGGGAGCGGTGCTCGCGATGGGGTTCGGGCTCGACCTGGCCTGGGGGCCGGTCGGCGCGGTACCCGCGGCCGCCTTCGTCGGCGCGACGCTCGCGGTGGCCGGGTCCGCCCTCGTCGCACGCGGCTCCTTCGCGAGCCCGGCGACGCTGCTGCTCAGCGGGGTGGCCATCGCCGCCTTCTTCTCGGCGATGCAGACCTACCTGCTGCAGCGCTTGAGCTACACCCGCGCCCGCGAGGTGCTGAGCTGGCTGTTCGGCAAGCTCGCCACCGACGGCTGGGGGCCTGTCCTGCTGCTCGCCCCGTACGTCCTCGTCGGGGTCGCCGTGCTGGCACTGCACGCCCGTCACCTCGACGTCCTGCGACTCGGCGACGACGAGGCCCGCGCCCTGGGGCTGGACCCGGTCCGCGTCCGGGTGGTCGTCGTCGTGGCCGCGACCCTCGTCACTGCCGCCGCGGTGTCGGTGAGCGGCCTGATCGCCTTCGTGGGCCTGGTCGTGCCCCACGTGGTGCGGCTGGTGGCCAGCCACAGCTATCGAGCGGTCGTACCCCTCTCCGCCCTGGCTGGTGCCGCGTTCCTGGCCCTCGTGGACGTGGGGGCACGCACGGCCGTGGCCCCCGCCGAACTGCCCGTGGGCGTCATCACGGCCTTCGTCGGAGCCCCGTTCTTCGCCTTCGTGCTGTGGCGCGGAAGGGCGGGGCAGCTGTGATCTCCATCCGCGACCTGGGTGTGCACCGCGGGCGCCGCGAGGTGCTGCGGGGGGTCACCGTCGACGTCGCGCCCGGCGAGTGGCTCGGTCTCGTCGGCCCCAACGGGTCAGGCAAGTCGACGCTGCTGGGCGCGGTCGCCGGGCTGGTGCCGCACACCGGCTCGGTCCGCACGGGCTCGGCGCGCACGGGCCGCCGTCGCCCGGGGGCGACCGACCTCGCGCTGATGCCCCAACGACCGGCGTGGCCTGAGGGGATGACGGTGGCGGAGTACGTCCTGCTGGGCCGTACGCCGCACCTGGGCTGGCTGGTCCGCGAGTCGCCCCACGACCGGCGACTCGTCGCCGAGGTGCTCGACCGGCTGGACCTGGCCCGCTGGGGCGGGCGACCCGTCGGGGAGCTCTCCGGAGGCGAGGCGCAGCGGGTCGCCATCGCCCGGGCCCTGGCCCAGCAGGCACCGGTCCTGCTGCTCGACGAGCCGACCAGCGCCCTCGACCTCGGCATGCAGGCCGCCGTCCTCGACCTGGTCCAGCAGCTGCGGCGGTGCGACGGCCTGAGCGTCGTCGCGGCGATGCACGACCTGGGCACCGCTGCCCGGCACGCCGACCGGCTGCTGCTGCTCTCGGCGGGCGAGGTCGCCGCCCTCGGCCCACCGCAGGAGGTGCTGCGCGACGACCTGCTCTCGCAGGTCTATGACGCGGACCTCCGCGTCCACCACGTCGACGGCGAGCCGGTGGTGCTCGCCGCGCCGAACCCACGACAGGAGCTCCGATGACCGACCATGAGACACCCCGCACCGAGCGGCCCTACGACCAGCGATCGCTCGCCCGACCCGACAGCCTCGTCGTCGTCAACACTGGCCACGGCAAGGGTAAGTCGAGCGCCGCCTTCGGCACCCTGCTGCGCGGGGTGGGCCAGGAGTGGCCGTGCGCGGTCGTGCAGTTCATCAAGTCGGGCAAGTGGCGCACGGGCGAGGAGAAGGTGGCCCGCCAGATCGGCGTCTCGTGGTTCTCCGCCGGCGACGGCTTCAGCTGGAACTCCAGGGACCTCGACGAGTCGCGCGCCAAGGCGGTCGCGG
>JAJPEO010000206.1 GCA_021166815.1 Nocardioides sp. | reverse complement strand
GCGCGGGACTGCGCTCGGCCAGCTCGGCGCGCGACATCACCTCCACCGACTCCACGGCGTACTTCGTCACCCCACTCGCGCCGCGCACGGTGACCACGTCGCCGGGGGCCAGCGTCTCCAGGTCGTCGAAGACGCCACCGCCGCCGTGGACCGTGTGACCGGTGAGGACCACGGCACCACGGGGGCTGCCCGGACGCGCGCCCTGGGCCCACCAACCGACCCGGGCGGGGTCGGCCGGCGGGTCCAGCTCCGTGCCGCGGGTCGACACCGGGTCGACCCGGGCGTCCACACCCAGGGCGGGGACGCGCACCGAGCGGGGGGCGCCACTCGTCACGGGTACGCGGCCGGACGACACCGGCGTCGCGGCGGGCACGTCCCGGGTGGGGGAGGGCGCGGCCGACTCGCGGGGGGCGGCGCCCGGCTGCTGCCAGGCCACCACGACCCCCGCGAGGACCAGCCCCACTGCGGGGATCAGCTCACGCACGGCTCTTGCGCTGGCGGGCGAGCACCCCGAGCAGGAGCCCGAGCAGCGCGAGGCCGAGTCCCAGCCACGGCGCCGACGTCCGCGTCACGCCGACGTCGGCGGCCGCCTCGAGCCCGGCGTTGATGACCGTCGGCACGAGTGCCTGCGACGACTGGGCGGGCGTCATCGCGGCCTGCTCGACGCCGAGCACGTCGGGCTGGGGTGCGGAGTCCTGCGTGGGCGTCACCTCGGGGGTCGGCGTCACCTCGGGGGTGGGTGTCGGCGTGGGCGTCACCTCCGGCGTCGGCGTGGGGGTCGGCGTCGGGGTCTCCGGCGTCGGCGCCTCGCACTCCTCGACCCAGAAGACCTTGCTCTTGGTGTCGTTGCCGCGCGAGCGAGGCGTGTGGATGGTCAGCTTGACGTGGTAGCCCTGCTGGGCGTGCGGCTCGCCGGTGAAGGACAGGGTGTAGACCTGGACCGCGTCCAGACCACTGGCCGTGCCCGCCCCGCTCGCGGGGTCCTCGCCGACCGGGACGGTCGACGGACCGTCCACCGTGATCTGCGAGTCGCGGGTGGGCGACTGGGCGGCGAACCCGACCGTGGACACGACGTCCTCGCCGCCGTCGAAGCCGTACCACTCGACCTGGAAGTCGCATCCGACGTGGGGCGTGTTATGCGGGATGTCGTCCATCTCGCCGTACGGGGCGATCTTGACCGTGCCGTTGTTGCCGGACGGGTCGGAGGTCGCGGCCGAGGGTGCCGCCGGCGCGGGCGCAGGCTTGCCGGGCGCAGGCTTGCCGGGCGAAGGCTTCGACTTGGCGGGCGCAGGCTTCGACTTGCCGGGACGGCCAGGCGCGGCGCTGGCCGGGCTGCTGGCGGGTCCCCCGGGCTGCGCGTGGCCCGCGGACTTGCCCGGCGCGGCGGGAGCCCCGCCCTTGCCGGGGTCGGCCCAGGCCGCCCCACCCAGGGGGGCCAGCGCGATGGCTGCCGCAGCGAGGCCGAGACCGACCCTCCGGCCGGGACGGGGGCGGGCGGATGACGATGACGAGAGGCGGTGAGCGGACATGATGGGCTCCGAGTGTCGGCCGCAGGGCGCGGATGGGTGGCTGGTACGGCAGCCGATGTCCCGGCCTCCCGAGCGGTCTCGAGGTCGGCTGGCCTTCGCCATCTGCAACGGGGCTGCGCGCCTGCAGGCTATGGACGGCTCACCCGAAAGGTGGGCTGATGTAGTCACAAATGACTAGTTCTGGGGATCCGCTCCGCCCCATTCCGGGCTCGGGGCCGGAGAAAGGCCGGTTCGGCAGGCAACCGATCCTCCCCACCCTGCGTCGTACTCCACGACAAGGGGTCGGCCGTGGACGGGGGTCTCGGCCGACCCCTTGTAGCCTCGACCGCGTGACTACCCCGCTGACGATCCGCCCGATCTCCGAGCGCGACCACCGCGACTTCATCGCCAGCCGGTCGTCGGCCAGCTTCCTGCAGACACCGGGCTGGGCCCGGGTCAAGCCGGAGTGGCGGCCCGAGTCGATCGGCTGGTGGCGCGGCGAGGAGCTGGTGGGCGCGGGGCTGGTCCTCTACCGCCAGCTGCCGAAGCTGAAGCGCTACCTCGCCTACCTCCCCGAGGGTCCCGTCATCGACTGGACCAGCGACGACCTCGACGCCTGGCTCACGCCGATGGCCGGCCACCTCCGGGCGCAGGGCGCCTTCGCGATCCGCATGGGCCCGCCCGTGGTCACCCGGCGCTGGAGCGCCGAGCAGGTCAAGGCCGGCATCGCCGACGACTCCGTACGCCGCCTGGGCGACGTCCCCCCGCTCGAGCGCTCGCAGCACGGCGCCCGGGTCGTGGCGCAGCTGCACGAGGCGGGCTGGCGCCTGCAGTCGGTCGAGGGCGGGTTCGCCGCCGGGCAGCCGCAGTTCAACTTCCACGTCCCATTGGTCGACGCCGACGGCGAGCCGCGCACCGAGGACGACGTCCTCAAGGGCATGAACCAGCTCTGGCGCCGCAACATCAAGAAGGCGGCGAAGTCCGGCGTCGAGGTCACGCGCGGCACCCGCGAGGACCTCCCCACCTTCCACGCGCTGTACGCCCACACGGCCGAGCGCGACCACTTCACCCCGCGCCCGCTGTCGTACTTCCAGACCATGCACGACGCGCTGAGCGCGGACGGCGAGGCGGTCGGCCAGGACGACCGGTTCCGGCTGTGGCTGGCCCACCACGAGGGCGACCTCGTGGCGAGCACGATCTCGATCCGGGTCGGGACGCACGCCTGGTACTCCTACGGCGCCTCCTCCACCGAGAAGCGCGAGGTCCGCGGCTCCAACGCGGTGCAGTGGGAGATGATCCGCGACGCGATGGCCCACGGCGCCCACGTGTACGACCTGCGCGGCATCACCGACACCTTGTCGTCCGACGACTCCCACGTGGGGCTGATCCAGTTCAAGGTCGGCACCGGCGGCGAGGCCGTCGAGTACGCCGGCGAGTGGGACCTCCCCCTCAACCGGGCGCTCTACAAGGCGTTCGACGCCTACATGGCGAGGCGCTGATGAGCCTCACCCTGACCGTCGACGGGCCGCGCTGGCGCCACCACCTGCTGTCCACGGTGTCCGCCAACCCCGGGATCGTGCCGGTCGCCAAGGGCAACGGCTACGGCCTCACCATCGGCCGGCTGGCCCGCCGTGCCCAGTGGCTCGACGACCACGCCGAGGAGACCGGGTCGCCGGTCGACCTGCTCGCGGTCGGCACCTACTCCGAGCTGGAGCAGGCGGCCTCCCGCTTCGACGGCGACCTCCTCGTCCTGACGCCGTGGCGTCCCTTCGGCGTTGCGCTGGAGGTGCCCGAGGCCCTCGGCGGCCGCGTCGTCCACACCGTGAGCCGCCTCGCGGACCTCACCGCCCTGCTGGCGCGCGAGCCCAGGGCCCGCTACGTCCTGGAGCAGCTCACCTCGATGCGGCGCCACGGTATGACCCGCCGCGAGCTCCAGGAGTCCGCCGACGTCATCCGGCGCGAGCGGCTGCGACCGCCGGTCGGCGTCGCCCAGCACCTGCCGCTCAACAGCGCATCCCACTACGGCGAGGCGAGCCGGCTGGTCAACGACGTGGTGGCGTCGGGCCTGGAGACCCGGACGGTCTTCGTCAGCCACCTCACCCTCGACGAGCTGGCCCGGCTGCGTGGCGCGTACGCCGACTTCACCTTCCGCCCGCGCATCGGCACCGAGCTGTGGCTGGGTGACCGGGCGGCGCTGCAGGTGCGGGCCACCGTCCTCGACGTGCACGAGGTCGAGCGGGGGGACGTGTTCGGCTACCGCGCCCGCTCGGCGCCCAAGCACGGCCACATCGTCGTCGTCAGCGGCGGGACAGCCCACGGCATCGGCCTCGAGGCACCCACCGGCGACCAGTCGCTGAAGGCACGCGCCGCGACCCTCGCGCGCGGCGGCCTGGACGCGGTCGGCTTCGTCCGGTCCCCGTTCTCGATCGACGGCAAGCTGCGGCTGTTCGCCGAGCCGCCGCACATGCAGGCGTCGATGCTGTTCGTGCCGTCAGGCGCCCGGGTCCCGGCCGTCGGCGAGGAGATCGCCGTCCGGGTCCGCTACACCGCGACCGGGTTCGACCGCATCGTCGTCACCTGACCAGCGCCCGCGCAGGTCGGCGGCCAGGCCCAGGAGCGCGGCGAGCCCGAGCCAGGCCAGGGCCGCACCGCGGACGACGGTCGCGGCGAGGTCGCCGCGGTCCGGTCCGCCCGCCGTCAGCTCGAGGACTCCCTCTGCCGCCCACCACTCGACGAGCAGCGCCAGGGCCATGCCGAGCTGCCAGAGCAGCAGGTCGCGCCACCACCGCACCCCGAGCGCGGCCGGGACGAGCACGAGCAGCGCTGCCGCGGCCGGTGCCCCCGGCAGCCCCAGCAGTACGCCACACCCCGCGACCGTGACGAGCGACGCCACGAACCGAGCGGGCAGGCCCGCGACGGCCACGCCCCAGAGCAGCAGGGCCCCGGCCGCGGCGCCGACCACCCACCAGCCCTCCGTTGCGTGGAGCACGAGCAGCGGTGCCGCTGCCCAGCCCATGGCGGCCCAGCCGCCGCCGAGAGCGTCACCGTCGGTGTCGGTCTCGGTGTCGGCCGAGGCGAGCAGCCAGGCGGTGCCGAGCGCGGCGGCGGTGAGCAGGGCCAGCCGGACCGGACCGGGCGGCGTACCGGAGCCCAGCGCGGTGACGCCGAGCGCGACCAGCAACGTCGCCGCAGTGGTCGCCAACGCGACCCGCCGCGGCGTCCACCACGGATGACGAAGCGCCCGTCGGCCGACCGGCCCGCCGACGACCTCGCTCAGCAGCGCGACCAGCGGGTCGCGGCGGGTGGGCGGGTCAGTCCCGGGTGAGGGCGACACGTCCGTTGCCCTTGCCCGAGCCGCCGCCGCCCGGTGTCGGCGACGGGGACGGGGAGTCGGTCGGCGTGGGACTGGGGTCGGTCGGCGTGGGGGACCCCGTCGGGAGGGTTGGGGTCTCCGTGGGCGTCTCGGTCGGCGTCGGGGTCGGCGTCTCCGTCGGGGTCTCCGTCGGCGTCTCGGTCGGCGTCGGCTTCGGCGACGGCGTCTTGGTCTTGGTCGGCTTCGGCTTCGGCGGCGGCGGCGTGTACTCGTGGCCGGTCTCCGGGGCCTCGCCGTCGAGGAACGCCGGCTCGGGGAACTCCTCGACCTCCATGCCCTCCATGACGGCGCCCATGATCGCGGCCCACGTCTTGGTGGGGTAGTTGCCGCCGAAGTAGCCGGCGCGGCCGTCGCTGCTGGCCGGCACCGGCCCGTCGAGCTCCTCGCGGCCCCTGCCGCGGACGTACATCACCGCGGTCGAGACCTGCGGGGTCGTGCCGACGAACCAGGACGACGTGACCTCGCCCTTGTCGTTGGTGGCCGTGCCGGTCTTGCCGGCCACCGGGCGGTCGATCTCGCCGGCGAGCGCGCCCGACCCCTCCTCGACGACCTTCTGCAGGGCGTACGTGGTGTCGGCGGCGACGTCCTCGTCGATGGTGCGGCGCTGCCGCGGCTTGGCCTCGTAGAGCGTCTCGCCGTTGCGGTCGACGACCTTCTGCAGGATGTGGACGTCGCTGCGTACGCCGCCGTTGGCGAGCGTGGCGTAGGCGTTGGCCATGTTGATCGGGCTCACCTGACCGGAGCCGAGCACGACGCCGAGGTTCTCCTGGATGTCGACGGACTTGTTGGGGATGCCCCAGTCCTCGCCCTCGTTGCCCGGGATGCCCATGTCCTCGGCGGCCTTCATGACCTTCGACGGACCGCTGGGCAGGGCGTCGACGAGGTCGATGAAGGCGGTGTTGATCGAGTCCTCGGTGGCCTTGGTCAGCGACACGGCCGAGCCGTAGTCGGTGTCGCCCTGGTTCTCGAAGGTGGTCCCGTCCTCGACCTCGATCGGGCTGTTGCCCTCGAAGGTGTCCTTGAGCGCGAAGCCCTCGCGCAGCCCCGCGACGATGCCGGCGGCCTTGAACGTCGAGCCGGCCTGGCCACCGGCGACGGCCCAGTTGATCTGGGACTCGAGGTAGTCCTGCCCGCCGTAGAAGCCCAGCAGCGCGCCCGTCCGGACGTCGACCGTCGCGGCCGCCGCGTGGAGCTCGGAGTCCTTGGGCTTGACCAGCTTGCCGTTGATGTCGGTGTAGGGCACCAGGCCGGGACGGACGGCGGTGACGCTCTCCTCGATGTCGGTCATCACCTGCTCGTCGAGCGTGGTGGTGATCCGCAGGCCGCCGCCGTCGATCTCCTCCTCCGAGGCGATGCCGCGCGCCAGGATCTCCTTCTTGACCAAGGCCATGACGTGGCCCTTCTGGCCACCGAACTGGCTCTGTGCCTCGACCTTGGGGAACTTCGGCAGCGACTTCAGCGCCTCGTCGTGCTCGGCCTCGGTGATGGTGCCCATCTTGGCCATCGAGTCGAGGACGTAGGTGTAGCGGACCTTGAGGTCCTCACGCGCCTCCTTGCCGTTGGCGGGGTCGAACTTCGTCGGGTTGTTGAGCACGGTCGCGAGCACCGCGGACTGGCGCAGGTTGAGCTTGCTGGCCGGCCGGTTGAAGTACGCCTTCGACGCAGCCTGGATGCCGTACGCGCCGCGGCCGAAGTAGATGGTGTTGAGGTAGCCCTCGAGCACCTCGGACTTGCTCAGCTCCTGCTGGATCTTGAGCGAGACGACCGCTTCCTTGATCTTGCGCTTGTAGGTGCGCTCGGAGCTGAGGTAGAGGATCTTGACGTACTGCTGGGTGATCGTCGACGCGCCCTGGCGCGGGCCACCGCTGGCGTTGGAGAACAGCGCACGCAGGATGCCCTTGGGGTCGATGCCCTTGTCGGTCCAGAAGGACTGGTTCTCGGCCGCGACCACCGCGTCCTGGATCGACTCCGGCATCTCGGAGAGCGGGATCGACTCGCGGTTCTGGTCCTCGTAGTAGGTGCCGAGCTGGGTCTTGCCGTCCTTGTAGTAGACGAACGTCGTCTGGGCCTGGAACGCGGCGTTGGGCTCGGGGATGCTGATCGCCTTGTACAGCACGACGAAGGCGCCGACGCCGACGAGCACGCCGACGAGGCCGACGACCGTCAACAGCTTGAGGATGCTGCGCGCCCGCTGGCCCTTCGACCGCCGCGGCTTGTCGGGGCGACGGGTCTGCGGCTTGCCGGGCGCCCGGCGCTTCTTCGCACTCACGCGCGCAAGAGTACGTCGCCGCCCCGCCAGCATCTCGATCGGCGCCACGGGCGCCCGGGGGTGACACGGCGGCTGGATATATCGCTACGATAGATCGCTATGGCACG
>JAJPEO010000373.1 GCA_021166815.1 Nocardioides sp. | reverse complement strand
GCGCTGGCGTTCCTGCCCGCCGACCGGGTGATCGCCGCGCAGCACGCGTGGCTCTCCCCGCTGCCCCCTGAGGGCGCCTCGGCGATCGTGCACCGCGACCTCGACCACGCGCCCGACATCGCGCGCGAGCAGCTGATCCGGGCGATCGACCTGCGTGAGCGAGGCGTCGTCGACCGGATCGTCGCCGAGCGCCCCGACGCGGCGGAGGAGCCGGAGGAGTTCTGCCGACGCATGGGCGCGGTGCTCGAGCACGAGATCGCCGCCGCGCTGGCCGCCGGTCCCGGATCCGTCGACGAGCGCGCTCGGCGCTACCTCTAGGCCCACGCCGGATTGGTCGCCCCCACTCCCGATGGGCGGTGCGTGAGCCACATTCCGCAGGGACGGAATGTGGGTGGCTCACCGCTCCTCTGACTCCTCGCCCGCCCAGGGCCCGGGCTCGGTCGCCACCGAGCACGGTGCTACGCCTGACTAGAACGCGTTACAGTTCGCCCATGAGCCGCACGTACGTCGTCACCGGCGCAGCCTCCGGCATCGGCGCCGCCACCGCCGCCCGCCTGCGCACCGACGGCCACACCGTCATCACCGTCGACCGCCACGAGGCCGACGTCGTCGCCGACCTCTCCACCGCGTCCGGCCGCGCCGCCGCCGTCGCCGGGGTCCGCGAACGCGCGGACGGTCGTCTCGACGGTGTCGTGGCCTGCGCTGGCCTGGCCGGGCGCACCGGCGTCGACCCGCGCCTGCTGGTGTCGGTCAACTACTTCGGGGCGATCGACCTGGTCGTCGGGCTGCGCTCGAGCCTCGGCCCCGGCAGTGCCGTGGTGCTCCTGTCGTCCAACTCGACGACCTGCCAGCCTGGCTGGCCGGCCCACCTCGCCGACGCGCTCGTCGAGGGAGACGAGGACCGGGCCCGCGAGGTCGCGGGGCGCACGACCTCGGTCATGGCCTACCCCGCCACGAAGGCCGCGTTGGCCTGGTGGGCCCGTACGGAGGGCCTCGCCTGGGCCGCCGACGGCATCCGGGTCAACTGCGTGGCGCCGGGCCTCGTCGCGACGCCGATGACCGACGAGGTGCGCCAGGACCCCGTGTTCGGCAAGTACGCCGACACCTATCCCTCCGCGCTGGGCCGCCCGGGTCGTCCCGAGGAGATCGCGGCGGTGATCGCCTTCCTGCTCGGCGAGGACTCGAGCCTGCTCGTGGGCGCGACCGTCGTCGCCGACGGCGGCACCGACGCCATCAAGAACCCGCGCCAGCCCCGCGGACGGCTGACCAACAGGGTGACCAGCACGCTCGCGGGGCTCGGCGTCAGGGCGCTGACCCGGGGGCGCTGAGCACCCCCGGGCACTCAGAACAGCAGCGCGCTCGCCGGGTCGCTCATCAGACCCGCCACGTCGGCGAGGAAGCGAGAGCCCTTCTCACCGTCGATGTGGCGGTGGTCGAAGGACAGCGCCAGCGTCGTCACGTCGCGCACGCACAACTCGCCCGCCTCGTCGACCCACGGACGCTTGTTGATCGCGCCGAAGGCGATGATCGCCGACTCGCCCGGGTTGATGATCGGGGTGCCCGCGTCGACGCCGAAGACACCGACGTTGGTGATCGTGAACGTGCCGCCGGACATCTCGGCCGGCTGCGTACGACCCTCCCGCGCGGTCGCGGTGAGCTCGCCCAGCGCGCCGGCCAGCTCGAGCATCGACATCTGGTCGGCGTCCTTGACGTTGGGGACGACGAGGCCGCGGGGGGTCGCGGCGGCGATGCCGAGGTTGACGTAGCCCTTGTAGACGACCTCCTGGGCGGCGTCGTCCCAGTAGGAGTTGATCTCCGGGGTGCGCTTCATCGCCAGGACGACCGCGCGCGCCAGCACCAGCAACGGGCTGACCTTGACGTCGCGGAACTCGCGCCGGTCCTTGAGCCGCGAGACGAACTTCATCGTCTCGCTGACGTCGACGGTGACCCACTCGGTGACGTGCGGGCTGGTGAAGGCCGACTGGCTCATCGCCTGGGCCATCATCTTGCGCACGCCCTTGATCGGCTCGCGGTGCTCGCGGGCGCCCGCCATCGGGGCGACCCCCGGGCGACCGGCGCTGGACCCGGCCAGGTCGGCGTACTGCTCGGGCATCGCGCCGGACTCGGCCGCGGCCTGGACGTCCTCCCGCGTGACGGAGCCCTCCGGGCCGGAGCCGGTGAGCCCCGCGAGGTCGACGCCGAGGTCCTTGGCGAGCTTGCGCACCGGCGGCTTCGCCAGAGCGCGTACGCCACCCCCGGCGCCGCCGCGCTGGTCGGTGGCCGGCACGCCGGGGCCGTGGTCGGGCACGTCGGTGATGAGCTGCTCGACGAGCTGGTCGACCTTCTCCCCCTGCGGCGGAGCGCCCGCGTTGAAGGAGTCGTGGACCTTGGCGTGGGCGGTGACCCGCCCCACCTCCTCCATCCCACCGCGGCGGCGGGCGCGGCGCAGCGCGGCCCGGTCGGCCTTCATCCGGCCGACCAGCGACTCGCCCTCGCCGCCGCCGGTCGCGGCCGGGTTGGAGAGGTCCATCTCCGGAGCCTGCGATCCGTCATCGGAACCGGCACCTACAGGTGCGGGTTCCGATGACGCATCCGCGGGCGCCTCGGTCGCGTCGCCGATGGAGATGATCGGCGTCCCGACCGGGACGGTCTCTCCCTCGGACACGAGGATCGCGGTGACGGTGCCCTCGAACGGGGACGGCAGCTCGACCAGGGACTTGGCGGTCTCGATCTCGACGATCACGTCGTTGATCTCGACGGAGTCGCCGACCTTGACCTTCCACGAGACGATCTCCGCCTCGGTGAGGCCCTCGCCGACGTCGGGGAGGAGGAATTCAGACATCAGGATCCTTTCGGAGCCAGTGGTTTCGAGGCTCGCTGCGCTCGCACCTCAACCACCGAGGGGCGGGGGCTAGAAGGCGAACGTGCGGTCGACGGCGTCCAGCACCCGGTCGAGGTCGGGGAGGTACTCCTCCTCGATCCGCGATGGCGGGTAGGGGTGGTCGAAGGCGCCCACCCGCAGCACCGGCGCCTCGAGGGAGTAGAAGCACTCCTCGGTGATGCGCGCGGCGAGCTCGGAGCCCATGCCGAGGTTGACGTGGGCCTCGTGGGTGACCACGACGCGGCCGGTGCGGCGCACGGACTCGTACACCGGGCGCATGTCGAGCGGCGAGAGCGTGCGCAGGTCGATCACCTCGAGGCTGCGCCCCTCCTGCTCGGCCGCCTCGGCGCACTTCAGGGCCGTCTTGACGGTCGGGCCGTACGCCAGCACGGTGACGTCCTCGCCCTTGCGCACCACGCGGCTGCTGAACAGCGGCTCGGGCGTGGCCGACTCGTCGAGCTCGGCCTTGTCGGCGTGGTACTGCCGCTTGGGCTCGAGGAAGATCACCGGGTCGTCGTGGGCGATGGCCTGCTGGATCATCCAGTAGCCGTCGACCGGGTTCGAGCACGCCACGACCTTGAGGCCGGGCGTGTGGGCGAACTGCGCCTCGGGCGACTCGCTGTGGTGCTCGACCGCGCCGATGCCGCCACCGAAGGGGATGCGGATGACCATCGGCATCTTCACCTTGCCCTGCGAGCGGTAGGTGAACTTGGCGACCTGGCACACGATCTGGTCGTAGGCGGGGTAGACGAAGCCGTCGAACTGGATCTCCACGACCGGGCGGTAGCCGCGCAGCGCCATGCCGACCGCGGTGCCGACGATGCCGGACTCGGCCAGCGGGGAGTCGATGACGCGGTCCTCGCCGAAGTCCTTCTGCAGCCCGTCGGTGATGCGGAAGACCCCGCCGAGCTTGCCGACGTCCTCACCGGCGATCAGGACCTTGTCGTCGGCCTCCATGGCCTTGCGCAGGCCCATGTTGAGGCCCTTGGCGAGGGTGATCTTCTGGGTGCTCATGCCTGCCTCACTCACGACTGGACCTCCTCGAACGACTCGAGGTAAGCGGCGAAGCCGTCGCGCTGGGCGGCCAGCTCCTCGGTGATCTCCTGGAACACGTAGCCGAACTGGTCCAGCGGCTTGGGATCGGGCAGCGACTTGCAGCCCTCGCGCAGGTGGTGGCCCAGCTCCTTGGCCTCGGCGTCGAGGTCGTCGAAGAACTTCTGGTCCACCAGGCCGTTGCGGCGCAGGTAGACCTTGAGCCGCTCGATCGGGTCGCGCAGCTTCCAGCGCTCGAGGTCGTCGTTGAGGCGGTAGCGCGTCGGGTCGTCGGTCGTGGTGTGGGCGCCCATGCGGTAGGTGTAGGCCTCGATGAACGACGGCCCGTTGCCCTCGCGTGCCCGCTTGAGCGCGGCCTGGGTGACGGCGTACGTCGCCATCACGTCGTTGCCGTCGACGCGGATGCCGGGGAAGCCGAAGCCGAGCGCGCGCTGGTAGAGCGGGATGCGGGTCTGGCGCTCGATCGGCTCGGAGATGGCCCACTGGTTGTTCTGGCAGAAGAACACCACCGGGGCGTTGTACGACGCCGCGAAGATGAACGACTCGTTGACGTCGCCCTGGGAGGAGGCACCGTCGCCGAAGTGGGCGATCACGGCCATGTCGCGGTCGGGGTCGCCGGTGCCGACGAGGCCGTCGCGCTGGACGCCCATGGCGTAGCCGGTCGCGTGGAGGGTCTGGGCCCCGATGACGATCGTGTAGAGCCCGAAGTTGGCCTCGGTGGGGTCCCACGAGCCCTGGTCGACGCCCCGGAACAGGCCCAGGAGCTTGAGGGGGTCGAGCCCGCGGCACCAGGCCACGCCGTGCTCGCGGTAGGTCGGGAAGACGTAGTCCTGCGGCTTCAGGGCGCGACCCGCGCCGATCTGCGCGGCCTCCTGGCCCAGGAGCTGAGCCCAGATGCCGAGCTCACCGTGGCGCTGCAACGCGGTCGCCTCGACGTCGATGCGCCGGGTCAGGACCATGTCACGGTAGAAGCCGAGCAGCTGCTCGGCCGAGAACTCCATGTCGAACTCGGGATGGTGCACGCGCTCGCCCTCGGGCGTCAGCAGCTGCACCAGCTCGGGGCCACCGTCGGACTGCGAGGGCCCGAACACCTCCGCGAGGTCGGGGCCGAAACCGGCAGGATCGTTCAACGCAGTCTCCTTCGCAAGCGGCATCCGGGGTCGCCGGCGCCGACGGCAGTGGGGGTGTGCTGAGGCGGCCGTCGGCGTGTGTGACCCCGACCACAGTCAGTGGTGTCACCGTAGCCTCCTCGCCGAAGTGACGCCAATCACCCACGCTGGGCGCAGGCGCGGACCGGCGCCGGACGGGATCGTGGGTCTCCCGCCGGCGCCGGCCCTCCTCCTCGGGGTGGAGGTCGGACAGGGGTGCTCAGCGCCACCTGTCCTCGATGGCTGCCAGACGGGCAGCCGTTGCGGCGGTGCGCAGGCCGGTGTCCGGAAGGACCTCCGGCGGCACGCACCGAGCCGGGATCCGGGTGCGGTCGAGAACCCGCTTGCCGACCTTCAGGACCACGCGGGCCCGGAAGGGTCCCTTGGTCTTGAACGTGCGGCGGGACTCGGCTGCGACCCGGACGCGGTGGATCTTCTTGCCCACGCGCAGGGTGTAGGTCACGCGCCTGTCGGTGCGGTTGACCAGGCGGGCACGGACCGTGCCGTAGCAGTTGGCCTTCACCCATCCCCGCGGCTTGAACCCTTCGGCCGGAGCGACCTCCAGGGTGCACACGTTGACCGTGACCGTGTCGGACGGGCCCTCGCCCTCGGGCAGCTCGACCATGGCGGTGTTGGTGTACGCCACGCACGTGCCCTCGGCCCCACCAGCCAGCGCGAGGCTGTAGGTGTAGGTCTCGGTCCAGCCCTCGGCCCAGGTGACGTCCTCGGCCAGGACCACGCGCTCGCCCGGGCGGGTCTTGTCGTCGACGATGTCGACGACCTTGTCGGTCTCCGTGTCGACGGTGAGGGTGACCTCCTCCGCACTGCTCACGGTGGCCTCTGTCGCCTCACCGGCCGGGTCCCACGTGGCATCGAGGGTGACCGTGCCGGAGGCTGCCGGCTGCGAGGTGAACGTGCACTCCACCGGGAGCGTGGCCGAGGCGCCGGGAGCGAGGTCCACGTCCTCGCCTCCGGTCACGGTGCACACGGCACCGCCACCCAGGTCCGTCGTGGCCGTCACGTCGGCGGTGATGCCACCGTCGGCGTAGGCGTTGGGGTTGGTCACCGTGACCTCACCCGAGACCTGCCAGCCCGAGTCCGTGGCCTCCCCGGCGCTGGCCACCACCGTGTAGGTGAAGGTGGCCGTGCCGTTGGCGCCCGCGTTCTTCTTGGTGGCGTCCACGGACTTGTCGATCGCCCAGTCGTAGGCCCGGTCGAAGTCACCGGCGATGGTGGCGTCGATGTCGAGCTGGTCCTCGGTGCAGACCGTGACCGTGGTGCCGTCCTCCGGGTCGTCGCCGGAGGGCAGGTCGACGATGGCGGTGTTGGTGTGGTCCACGCACTCACCCGCGGTGCCCTGGTGGGTCAGCGAGTACTCGTAGGTCCGCACCAGACCCTCCGCCCACACCAGGTCCTCCTCGAGGGTGACCGGGTTCGCCGGGTCGGTCTTGTCGTCGACGACGTCGACGGTCTTGTTGGTCTCCGTGCCGACGGTCAGCGAGACATCGGTGCTGTCCTCGGCGCTGGCGGTGTCCGCGGGACCTGCCGGGTCCCACGTGACCTCGGCGTCGATGGCCCCGGTCTGTCCGGGCTCCGCGCCGAAGGTGCACGTGAAGGGCAGGGTTGCCGTGCCGTCCACCGGGACGACCACGCCGGCCACCTCGTCGTCGAACGTGCAGGTCGCGCCGGCCAGGTCGGTGGTCAAGGTGCCACCGGTCAGCGTGATCACGCCGTCCTCGTAGGTGTTCGGGTTGTCCACCGTGACCGAACCGGTCACCTGGTAGCCGGAGTCGGAGGCCTCACCGGCACGCACGGTGACGGTGTAGTCGAACGTCGCCTCGCCGGTGGCCTCGTCGACCTCGACGGTGGTCTTGTCGACCTCCTTCTCGATGGCCCACGGGTAGGCCAGGTCGTAGGTGCCGCTGGCTGCGACATCCACGGTCACCGGCTTCTCGACGCACAGCGTCGCTGCGGCCTGGTCGGTCGGGTCCTCCGAGGCGGAGAGCTCGAGCACCGCGTTGTTGGTGTACGTCGTGCACTCCCCGGCGACCCCTGCCTTCACGAGGCTGTACTCGTGCGTCCAGGTGGTCGGGTCGGAGGCGTCCGCCGTGAACAGGAAGCCGGGCGGGACGCTGGCGTCGGTCTTGTCGTCCTTGATCGTGACGACCGAGTCGACCACCTCAGCGCGCGCCTCGAAGGAGACGGGCACCTGCTTCGACACCGTCTGGCCGTCCCAGCTGACCTCGGCGGTGTTGGTGCCGTCGGGGTGGCCGGTGCCGGTGCACTGGTAGTCGAGCTCAGCGGTCGCCAGCGGCTGCAGCGCGACCTGGGTGTTGTCGTCGACGAACTGGCAGGTCCAGCCGGTGACGCCCGGGATGTCGGTGACGTCGACCGTCAGCGGCGCGGTGTCGGACGGATTGTGCACCGTGATCGTGCCGGACCACGACGCCGTGCCGTCGTCGACGATGCGGCCCGGGGTGGCGTTCACCGTGTAGGTGAACGTCGCGGTGCCGTCCTGGGCGATCTCGACCTCGGTCTTGTCGACGTCCTTGGCGAGGTCCCACAGCTGCTTGCGACCGAAGTCGGCGTCGACGGACTTCTCCACGCCGGGCGAGCAGACCTCCACGGTGTGGTCGTCGTCCTGCCCGGTCTGGTCGATCGTCACGACGTTGGTGTACGGCGTGCAGGCGTCCGCGGTCGTGCCGAGCGACGTCTCGTAGTGGATCGTCACCGTGTGGCCGTCCGCAGCGTTGACCTCGTGCCAGTCGAAGGTGGACTGGGGCAGGTCGACCTCGACGCCGTCGAGCTCGTCGGTCAGCGTGATGGTCTCGTTGGTCGGCGTACCGTCCGACTCGACCTCGACGTCGACCGTGGCCGAGTCCGAGGTGTTGGGCGAGGGGTGGTCCGCGCCGCTCCAGTCGATCGTCGCGGTGTTGGCGCCGACGTAGTCACCCTGCTCGACCCCGTTGCAGGTGTAGGTGAACTCGTGGTCCACCGCTCCGGCGGGGATCTCCACCTGCAGTCCGGCGGTGCCGGGGTCGACGTCGGTGGCGTCGATCGTGCAGGTGAGGGTGCGGGTGTCGATGACCACCGTGTCCGTCAGCGTGCCGGTGACCGGCCAGCTGTTGGGGTTGTCGACCTTGATGGTGCCGCCCAGGCCCCAGTCGGAGTCGTGGTAGCCGTCAGCCGTCACGTCGATCCCGAACCGGACCATCCGCTCCAACTCACCCTGGGCGTTGCGCCCGGTGAACACCGTGCCGGGACCGGACTTGTCGATCAGCCAGTCGTAGGTGCGGTGGTAGCCGAGGGTCGCGTCCTTGGTGATGTCGAGGTCCATGCCGACGCAGACCTCCACCGAGGTGGAGTCGGTGGTCTCATCCGCGGACTCCGCAGCGGTGTTGCGGTAGGTCGTGCACTCGCCCGGGACACCCGGAACCGTGCGCGGGTAGGACCCCGCCTCGACCGTGTGGCCGTCGGCCGCCCAGACCTCACCCCAGTTCCAGGTGCCGAGCGTCTGCGGGGCACCACCGTTGAAGGTGTCGGTGACGGTCGTCTCCCAGTCGGTGCTCTGGTCGACCACGAAGGTGTAGTCGGCAGAGGCCGTGACCGGGTAGGTGATCGTCCCGGCGCTGGGGTAGAGGTCGCGGTCCCACGTGACCGTGCCCGTGCTCGTGCCGGCGTCCGTGGTGTCCGTGCCGGCCGGGCAGGTGTAGGCCAGCGGGTTGGCGCCGGCGTCCAGCGTGACCTGGTGTCCGGCCGCTGCCGACTCGTCGGCGCCGGTGAAGGTGCAGGCCTGGTCGCCGCGTACGACGTCGGCGACGGTGACCATCATGTCGTGGTCGTTGGGGTTGGTGACCGTGAGCGTGCCGCCGAGCTCCAGACCGGACTCGGTCCTGGGCAGCGCCTCGAGCTCCACCACGTAGTTGAAGGTCGCCTGGGTGCCCTGCGGCACGTCGATGGCGGTGTCGTCCACGCTCTTGTGGACCTGCCAGTTGTGGTCGACGTCGTACGTCGCCGTGACCTCGTTCGTCGCCGTCGGCGGTGCGAAGAGCATGGGGTCGACGACGTCGACGCTCACGCCGGTGGCGTCGCCCTTGACGACGACCACGTTCTCCCAGACCGGGTCCTCGGGCAGCAGGTAGCCGGCCGGGGCTGCGATCTCCTCGACCGTGTAGGTGCCGGGCTTGGCGGGGTCGATGTCGATGACGCCGTCGGCCAGGCCGTCGGGGTCGTTGGCGCCGCCGTCGGTGACGGTCAGGCTGGCCGCCGCGCTCCCCGGGATCGGGCTGGGCGTGATCGTGAACGTCGCGCCCGCGACCGCGTCACCGAACTGGTCGACCTTGTCGATGACGAGCCGGCCGCAGGAGGGCGGCACGCTGACCGGGACGGGCTCGATGTAGTCCTTGAGCGAGGACGACTCCGACTCACCGGAGAAGGAGCGCACGTTCATGACGCCGTAGGCCCCGCGGCAGTCACCCACCGTGTCGAACGCACTGAGGTTGACCGCGCCCTCCGCGAAGAGCTTGTCGGCGCTCGAGGCTCCCACGAAGCCCGAGCCCGACAGGGACTGGGTGCACCAGGCGGACTCCGGCGTGTAGCCGTCCACCACCGTGCAGCCGGCCGGGAAGGAGCCCGTCTCCGACTCGGTCCACTTGTAGGCCGTGGTCAGCGTGAAGTCGCCGTTGCCGTCCTGCTCGAAGCGCAGCAACAGGTCGCCGGCGGTGCGGACGGGCCGGACGCCGGTGTTGACCTGCTGGTTGAACTCGACCATGAACGTCATGGTCCCGTTGTTGGCGACACGGGTGAACCCGAGGAACGCCCACGTCTCACCCGACGAGTCGTCGATGTAGGAGTACACGTCGTCGATGTCGCCCTGGTTGGTCGACGTGCCGGTGGCCGTCTGCCACGTCGCCGGGTTGTTGAACTCCTTCGACCCCTGCGTGAAGTTGCTGGTGTCGGTGGTGCCGGTCGGATCGTTGACCCGGTCACCGAAGTTGTCCCAGTCCTTGCCGCCTGCGTCGGTGACGAGGTTGCCGTCGATCTCGAACCCCGCCGCCAGAGCGGCGTTGGCCTGGCTGATGGTTGCCGCCTGCAGCACCAAGGTGGGCGCGATCAGCACGAGCGCGAAGAGCTGTCTCAGGCTCCAGCGTCGGCGCCGCACCTCCCCTCGATGCCGTGCGGTCGCTGACTTCATCCCACTGGACATGACTACTTCCCCACACTCGTTTCCCACTACCCCGATACGTCAGACCGGCTCCCCGAAACAGCCAGACGTGGCGGCTGCGTACAGCCCCCTTCGACACTCACTCTCCGCCTCCGGGGAGTGCCGGGGAAGGTACTCAACGGTGTCGGGCCCATAGCCGCTGGGTTCCTTGAGGTCCGTGGGGAACCTTGAGGAAACGTGAGTGCTGCAGGGGGGTGTCGCGACCCCCTGGTCCAGACCGCTCAGCCGCGGTCGTGCGGGGTCAGCCAGCCGCTCTCGTCGGGACCGGCGGGGATGATCTGCGTGGGGTTGATGTCCTCGTGCACGACGTAGTAGTGCGCCTTGATCTGCGCGAAGTCGACCGTCTCGCCGAAGCCGGGCGTCTGGAAGAGGTCGCGCGCATAGCCCCAGAGGTTCGGCATCTCGGTCAGCCGGTTGCGGTTGCACTTGAAGTGGCCGTGGTAGACCGCGTCGAAGCGCACCAGCGTCGTGAAGAGCCGTACGTCGGCCTCGGTGATCGCGTCGCCCATGAGGAAGCGCCGCTCGGCGAGGCGCTCCTCGAGCCAGTCCATCGCGGTCCACAACCGGAGGTAGGCCGCCTCGTAGGCGTCCTGGGAGCCGGCGAATCCGCACCGGTAGACGCCGTTGTTGACCTCGGTGAAGACGCGCTGCATGACCTCCTCCATCTCCTCGCGGAGGTCGGCCGGCCACAGGTCGGGGGTGTCGGGAGCGTGGTGCTCACGCCACTCGAAGAAGAAGTCGTGGGTGATCTGGGGGAAGTCGTTGGTGACGACCGCCCGCGACTCGATGTCGACGATCGCGGGGACGGTGACGCCGCGCGGGTAGTCGGGCACCCGGTTGTCGTACGCGTCGCGCAGGAAGTGCATGTCGAGGACCGGGTCAC
>JAJPEO010000367.1 GCA_021166815.1 Nocardioides sp. | reverse complement strand
GATACTGCACGTAGACACGTATAGCAAGCGAAGACACGTATAGCCTCCGAATGAAGGCTATGGGTTTGCCCTGAGGATGGACCAGGCAGCGGCTGTCGTCGGAACGGCCTACCGGTTGGCGAGCTTCCCGACCGAGTCGCGGAGGGCGTCCGCGCCGGCGCGGACGGAGTGGTTGAGGACAGTGGTGAGCTTGTCGCCGAGGTACTGTGCGACGACCTCCCACGGCTCTCCGAGCTCCTCGTGGAACCACTTGGTCGCGGCATGGTGCCGCAGGTTGCGGTAGACGATGGTGCGCGGCCAGGCGTTGTCGGGGTCGTTCTCGTCGACCCAGCGGCGAACGCGGTGCCAGCGCTCGTTGTGCATTTCGGGCTTCACGGGCAGGCCGGTGACCGTGTCGACGAAGAGCCAGAGCTCCTCCTCGGGCGGGACGGGGTAGTTCCACCAGGCGAGGGCCTTGTCCTTCTCGCGCTGAGCCAGTGTTGCCCGGCGCTGGCGCTCGTCCTCCTGGGCGTTGATCACCTGCTGGAGTGAGGCCTTCGCCGGTAGGTCGAGCAACTCCTTGACGCGGGGGAGGAGTTCGTCGTGCATCAGCGACTTGGGGAGCGGCACTTCGTGGAGGACGTGGTTCTTGACGGGGCCGCGGAAGCCGGGGGCCTTGCGCGGGGTGATCCACGAGCCGTTGACGTGGACGTAGCCGTGCTCGAGGAACACGTCGATTGCGCGCAGACCGTTCTGCTCACCGAGGCGCAGGCCGCCGAAGCCGGCCACACGGATCTTCGTGCCGAACAAGGGGAGCCGGGTCATCAGAGGATCGGTGCCCTCCAGGCCGCACAACAGATCAGCGCCCGCGGCCATGGCGCGCACCTGGCGTGTCTCGGGGCGCAGGCGGGGGTCGACGTACTGAGCCGTTGCACCGTGCAGCACCTCGGCGCGACCGATCTCCAGGCCGTCGAGCGGGTCGACCGAACGGTCCAGCCAGCCGAGCCGCCAGGCGAGCTTGCGCATCGCGGCGAGTTGACCGCGCAGGTCCTCCCGGCCGCGCTGGGAGAAGAGCGTTTTCCTGCCCTTCTCCATCACCAGACGGCTGTGCTCCACCCGCCACTTCGTCACTGGCACGTCGCCGATGGTCGGGAGAATGTGGGCGTTGAGTCGTGACTCGCGCCCTTCCATCGTGCGCGGCTGCTTGCCTCGCTCACGACTGTCGCGAAGGTACTCCTCGCCGAGCATCCGGATCGTGCGGGAGGCGCGCACGTCGGCGCCGGAGGGTGTCTCCTTGTTGGCGTCCAGCGCCGCCTCGGCCTGAGCGAAGATCTTGCGGGCCTCTTCCTCGGAGGCGGCGCGACGCAGCACCCGCTTCCACGGCTCGCCCTCGCCGGCCGGCGCCTTGACGTACACCTGGTACTTGTTACTCCCCGCCGATGGCGCGTAGAGCCGGACGCGCCATGGCCGCGAGCTGCCGCCCGACGTACGCGGCTTGCCCTGCGCGAGCACGGTGGGTTTCGTGCGAGCTGGCACCGGCGTCCCCTCCTAGGCTGGGACTGGTCGTTGTGGTTTCGAGACGCTCGCTTCGCTCGCTCCTCAACCACCGAGAGAGTTTCATGTATCACGTGCCACTCGTCAGGAGTCACAGGAATGGCCAACCGGCTCGCCAATGCGACCAGCCCCTATCTCCAACAACATGCAGGTAATCCCGTGGATTGGTGGGAGTGGGGGCCCGAAGCCTTCGCCGAGGCGAAGCGTCGTGATGCACCAGTTCTGCTGTCCGTCGGGTACGCCGCGTGCCACTGGTGCCACGTGATGGCGCACGAGTCGTTCGAGGACGAGGCCACCGCGGCCTACATGAACGAGCACTTCGTGAGCGTCAAGGTCGACCGCGAGGAGCGGCCCGACGTCGACGCCGTCTACATGCAGGCCACCACGGCGATGACCGGCCACGGCGGCTGGCCGATGACGTGCGTGCTCGACCACGACGGCAACCCGTTCTTCGCCGGCACCTACTTCCCGCCCACGCCGCAGCGCGGCCAACCGTCCTTCCGGCAGGTCCTCGAGGGCCTGAGCGAGGCGTGGCACAACCGCGGGGACGACGTACGCCGGGTGGCCGCCTCGGTGCGCGAGCATCTGCAGTCCGCGGCGACGCTGACCCCGTCCCCGATCGACGAGGCGGCCCTCGACGCGGCGCTCGAAGTGCTGGCCAACGACTTCGACCCGCTCAGCGGCGGCTTCGGCACCTCGCCCAAGTTCCCGCCGTCGATGGTGCTCGAGTGGCTGCGCCGACGCAGTGACTCGCGCTCTCACCACATGCTGTCGCGCACGGCCCACGCGATGGCCGGCGGCGGCATGTACGACCAGCTCGGCGGCGGGTTCGCGCGCTACAGCGTCGACCGCGGCTGGGTGGTGCCCCACTTCGAGAAGATGCTGTACGACAACGGTCAGCTGCTCGGCCTCTACGCCCGCCTCGGTACCGACCTCGGCGACCGGGTCGCGCGCGAGACCGCGGAGTTCCTGCTGCGCGAGCTGTCGACGCCCGAGGGCGGCTTCGCCAGCGCGCTCGACGCCGACAGCGAGGGTGCCGAGGGCACGTTCTACGTCTGGACCCCCGAGCAGCTCGTCGAGGTGCTGGGGGAGGAGGACGGCGGCTGGGCCGCGGCGCTGCTCGACGTCACCGCCGAGGGCACCTTCGAGCACGGGACCTCGACCCTGCAGCTGCGCCACGGCGCCAACGACCACGAGCGCTGGGCACGTCTCCGGGAAGTGCTGCGTACGGCCCGCGAGTCGCGCGAGCGTCCGGCCCGCGACGACAAGGTGGTCGCGGCCTGGAACGGGTTGGCGATCAGCGGCCTGGTGGACGCCTGGCGCCGCCTGGGCGAGCAGGCCTGGCTGGACGCCGCGGTGGCCACCGGGACCCTGCTCTGGGACCTGCACATGGTCCCTTCGACGGGCTCAGGACAAGCGACTCGCCTGCGCCGGGTCTCGCGCGACGGCGTCGTGGGCGAGCCGGCAGCAGTGCTGGAGGACCTGGGCTGCGTCGCCACGGCGTACGTCGACCTCGCAGCCGCCACCGTCGACCCGGTGTGGCTGGACCGGGCGCGGGCGCTGCTGGAGGACGCCCTGGCTCGGTTCCGCGCCGACGACGGCGGCTTCCACGACACGGCGTCGGTTGCGGAGTCCCGGGTCGCCCGGCCGCGCGATCCGGGCGACAACGCCTCGCCGAGCGGGCTGTCGAGCATGGTCCACGCTCTCGTGGGCTTCAGCGCGCTGACGGGAGAGCAGTCGTGGCGCGACGTCGCCGAGGAGGCGCTGTCGACGGTGGCGTCGCTGGCCGCCAAGGCACCCCGGTTCGCCGGCTGGTCGCTGGCTGCGGCCCAGGCGATGGTCGACGGACCGCGCGAGGTGGCCGTGGTCGGACGCCCGGGGCCTGAGCGCGACGCGCTGGCCGCGGCCGCCCACACGCTCCCGGGCGCGGTGGTCGTCGTCGCCGGGCCCGGCACGAGCGGCATCGCCCTCCTCGAGGGCCGCGGCGAGGTCGACGGCAAGCCGGCCGCCTACGTGTGCCGCCACCACGTCTGCGCGGCTCCCGTCACCGACCCGGCAGAGCTCGCGGAGGAGCCGCCCGCCGAGTGACCCTCGACCTCCTCGCCGAGTGGTCTGGACCAGCGGTGCGCGAGTCCCTGGCGGACCTACCGTGGGGAGATGGCGTTCGTCGTCGCCTCGGACTACGACCGGTTCATGGGCCGGTGGTCACGTCGCCTCGCGCCGCTGTTCGCGGGCTTCGCCGGCGTGGCCCCGGGACAGCGGGTGCTCGACGTGGGGTGCGGCACGGGTGTGCTGTCCCGACACCTCGCGAGCGTGGTGGGTGAGGAGTCGGTGGCGGCGATCGACCCGTCGCCGGGCTTCGTTCGGGCAGCCGGCGCATCGCTCCCCGGTGCCGACGTGCGCGAGGGAACGGCCGAGGAGCTGCCCTGGGCCGAGTCGACGTTCGACACGGTCCTGGCCCAGCTGGTCCTGATGTTCGTGCGCGACCCGGTCACGGCGGCGGGGGAGATGGTCCGGGTGGCGCGCCCGGGCGCCAGCGTGGCCGCGGCCTCCTGGGACTACCCGCGCATGGGCATGCTCGCCGCCTTCTGGGGGGCGGTGCGCGAGGTCGTACCCGGCTCCGACGGCGGCGAGACCGCGGGGCTGCGCTTCGGCACGACCGACGAGCTGGCGCAGCTGTGGCGCGGGGCTGGCCTGCAGGACGTGCGCACGGAGGTGCTCGGCGTGAGGGAGCAGTACGCCGACGCGGAGGACTGCTGGGGTCCCCTCACCCTCGGCGTGGGCCCGGCCGGCGACTACGCCCGAAGCCTCGACGCCCCGACGCTGCAACGCGTTCACGACGCCTTCGTGGCGCGCCTGGGCAACCCGACCGCTGGCTTCGCCCTCGACGCCGACGCGCTCTGCGTCGTGGGCACCCGCCCCTGAGCACGTCGGTGTGGCACCGATGCGGATGTCGGTGCGAGGTGCCAGCGTGGGGACATGGACACTCGGGACCTGACCACGCAGGTGCGGCAGCAGCCGCGCCGTTTCCACGACGGCGGTGACTTGCCGCTCGGTGAGCACGAGGGCGACCCGCCCGATCCTGACGCGGATCCGCGGATCGTGCTGGAGCGCCACACCGAGGACGGCCTGGAGCGCTTCAGCATGGAGCGACGCATCGCCTACCTCGACCGTCGCCTCGGCGAGATCCTGGTCCCGGCCGACCGCGAGTTCCGTACCGACCTCACCTCGGTGCCGGCGCTCTTCACGTGGCTGGTGCCCAAGACCGGTGCCCACCTCCCGGCGGCCCTGCTGCACGACGCGCTGGTGGCCGGCAGCGACCCCGAGTCGTACGTCGTCGCCGGCAGCCGCCGCATCGACCGGGTCGAGGCCGACCGCGTGTTCCGCGACGCCATGGCCGACACCGGCACGGGTGTCATCAGGCGCTGGATCGTGTGGACCGCGGTGACGGTCGCGACGATCTTCGTGGGACGCGACCTCCCGTGGCCCCGGTGGCGTACGTGGTCCTACCGGCTCGCCGCGAGCACCACGATCGCGTCCATCCTCTACCTCGGCTACAGCGCGACCGGCGACCTCTTCGACCGCTCCTGGTGGGGCGCGGCGGACCTGCCGTGGATGGCGGGCGGCTGGTGGCGCGAGCTGTTCGGCGGCCTCTCCGGGGCGATCGTGATCCCGCTGGCGCTCAGCCTGTTGTGGGGCCGGCTGCGCATCGCGGGGGCGGTCGCCGGCGTGATGCTCGCCGTGCTGCTGCACGTCACCGTGGCGCTGGCGGCCATCAGCACCCTCTACCTCGCGCTGGAGTGGCTGGCCCGCCGCTCCACCGCGGGCGCGTGGGGGCTGGCGCTGCTCGTCGTCGTCGCGGCGACCGTGGTCTTCGCGACGGTGAGCTGGTGAGGGGCGACGGGGGAGGGATCAGCGCAGCGCGTAGGTCGCCATCGAGACGCTGACGTAGTGGCTGATGAACGCCAGGATCGTGAACGTGTGGAACACCTCGTGGAACCCGAACCAGGTGGGCCACGGGTTGGGCCGCTTGGTGCCGTAGACGAGGGCGCCCACGGTGTAGAGCGCGCCGCCGACGACCACGAGCACGATCATCGCGACGCCGAGGCTCGGGCCGTAGCTGCGCGCGCCCTCGATGAAGTCGCGGAAGAAGAACACCGGCGCCCAGCCGAGCGCCATGTAGACCGGCGCGGACAGCCAGCGAGGGGCACTGGCCCAGAGCAGCTGCAGGGCCACGCCGACCAGGGCGCCGGTCCAGGTGACGGTCAGCATCGCGACGCGGTCGCCGCCGTCGAGCAGCAGAAGCGCGAAGGGGGTGACCGACCCGGCGATGAGCACATAGATGTTGGAGTGGTCGAAGCGCTTGAGGAACGACTGGACCCGTGGCGACCACGAGCCGCGGTGGTAGATCGCCGAGACGGTGAACAGCACCACTGCGGAGAGGGCGAAGACCGCCGATCCCACGCGGGTGGTGGCGTTGGGCGACAGAGCGACCAGGACGATCCCGGCGATCAGCGACAGCGGGGCGATGGCGAGGTGCAGCCAGCCGCGCAGCTTGGGCTTCACGTCGGCGATCACCCCGTCGACCCTGTCGTGCAGGTCGTCGAGTCGGTGGCGCAGGACGTCGTTCATGCAGTCCAAGTTACGCGACGGTAGGTGAATGGCGCAGCCCCCGAATGTGGTGCGTTGGTCACGCCAGGCCGTCGGACGTGGGGGCGCCGTCGCGGTCGTCCTCGTCGCCGGAGGTGAAGAACGAGAACGAGCCATCGGTCTCGAGCACGCACAGCTCGATGTCGCGCAAGCGGCGGATGCCCTGCTCCCGTGCTGCCTCGTGCAGGTCCGAGAGGGTCATCCGCTCACCGGTCAGGGTCTCGAGGTCGGGTTCCCCGTCGCGCACGACCACGCGCGGGCTGCCGGCCAGCCACGGCCGGAACTTGGGGAACGTGAAGCTCAGCTGGGTCAGGATCATGCCGGCCACGCTGAAGGTGGCGACGGCGATGACGGCCGCGGTGAGGGAGTAGTCCTCCTGCACGACCCCCTGGCTGACCAGGTCGCCGACCGTGATGAGCAGGATCATGTCGAACGCCGACAGCTGGGCGACCTCGCGCTTGCCGCCGACGCGCACGACGAGCCACAGCAGGACGAAGATCGCGACGGAACGGATCAGGATGTCCATCAGGGAAGCCTCCAAGCGGTGAAGGACGTGGAGACCACGGGCTCGTCGTCGACGAGCACGGCCACCTCGCAGTCGTCGAGCTCGCCGAACTGGCCGGGAGCCGTACGGGCGTCCAGGCTGATCTCCAGCGTGTCACCCGAGGGCGGCGGGTCGAACTCGTAGACGATCCTCGGCGGCTGGTTGGTCTCGGCTGCCGGGTTGGGGTACCAGTTCTGGAAGTCGAGGTCGTTGAAGAACTCGTCGCACAGGCTCAGCTGCACCGTGTCGCCGAAGCCCGTGTCCGAGGTGATCGACAGGTGCAGCGGCACGGGCTGGCCCGCCCGGGTCACGCTGGGATAGCTCACGGCGAGGGTCCACGGCCCGGCGCTCTCCTCGACCTCACCGGTGCGCGGCCCCAGCAGGTCGAGGGCGGCAGCCACGACGATGAGCCCCAGCAGAGTGATGCCGGCGCGACGCATCCAGCGCGTCACCTTGCCCGGTGGGCTGTCGACGACGTCAGCGGTGGTGTGGTCGTCCGCGCGACCGGGGGTGTCTGTCACGGCCTCAGGTTGCCTGCGGAGCGACTCGGTCGCGAGTTGCCACGCCGCACCGACGAGCAGCCCTCCCCACGGCGCTACGATCGGCCAGTGGCCAGTGTGAAGGACGTCGTGCGTCGGGTGCTCTACCCCGCGTACGAGTTCAGGGTCGTCAAGAACCTGCCGGCCGACCGCATCCCCAAGCACGTCGGCGTGATGCTCGACGGCAACCGCCGCTGGGCCAAGGCCGTCGGCGCCGACACGGCCCAGGGCTACCAGGCCGGCGCGGACAACATCCGCCCGCTGCTGGGCTGGTGCGAGGAGGTCGGCGTCGAGGTCGTCACCTTGTGGCTGCTCTCCAGCGACAACCTCACCAACCGCCCGCCCGAGCAGCTCGCGCCGCTGCTGCGCATCATCGAGGGCGCGGTCGCGTCCCTGGCGGAGTCCGGCCGCTGGCGGATCCACCCCGTGGGCGCGCTCGATCTCCTGCCGCCGGAGACGGCCACCCGGCTCAAGGCGGCCGAGGAGGCCACCCGCGACGTCGACGGCCTGATGGTCAACGTGGCGGTGGGCTACGGCGGCCGGCGCGAGATCGCCGACGCCGTACGGTCCCTGCTGCAGGAGCACGCCTCCCAGGGGACGTCGCTGGAGGAGCTCGCCGAGATCATCGACGTCGAGCACATCGCCGCGCACCTCTACACCAAGGGTCAGCCCGACCCCGACCTCGTGATCCGCACCTCCGGCGAGCAGCGCCTCGGGGGCTTCCTGCTGTGGCAGAGCGCGCAGTCGGAGTTCTACTTCTGCGAGGCGCTGTGGCCTGACTTCCGGCGCGTGGACTTCCTGCGCGCCATCCGGGCCTACGCCGCCCGCGAGCGCCGCTTCGGCGGCTGAGGGCCTCGTCAGCCCCGGAGGTGGCGGTCGCTGACCGTTCACCCCGTGTTCGGGCGTGTCGCAGGTCACACGCCGTGCGCGCGACGTACCGTCGCACGAACGGGAGGTGGGGAAGCCTCCCGTACCTGGAGGCACCGCAGTGAGCACTTGCACAGGAGCATCCCGGTCCAACGAATGACACGGGCCGGGCGAGAAGTGCGCGCGCCGTCCCGACACAAGGGGAAGTCGTGGTCACCAACTCCAGTGCAGCGCCCG
>JAJPEO010000348.1 GCA_021166815.1 Nocardioides sp. | reverse complement strand
GGCCTGGTCGGCGGCGACGGCGACGAGGACGGCGACGAGGACGGCGAGCGCCACATCACCGACCTGGTCGAGCAGCCCGCCAAGGTCATGCGCATCGGCAGCATGATCCGCCAGCTCCTCGAGGAGGTGAAGGCCGCGCCGCTCGACGAGGCCAGCCGCCAGCGCCTCAAGGAGATCCACGCGGCGTCCATCAAGGAGCTCGAGACCGGCCTGGCCCCCGAGCTGGTCGAGGAGCTCGAGCGGCTCTCACTGCCGTTCACCGAGGACAAGGTCCCCAGCGAGGGCGAGCTGCGCATCGCGCAGGCCCAGCTGGTCGGCTGGCTGGAGGGCCTGTTCCACGGCATCCAGACGGCCATCTACGCCCAGCAGGTCGCCGCCCGCGCCCAGCTGGAGCAGATGCGCAGGGCACTGCCGATGGGCATGTCCGTGCAGCAGGCCCAGGGCATGGCCGACGGTGCCGCGCCGGACGGACCGCCCGCTCCGGGCGAGTCCGGCGGGATGTACCTCTAGGTCGCCCGCAGGTCAGTGGGGGGCCAGGCGGCGCACCACGAACAGGCCCAGGAGGCCGAGGAGCACCGCCGCGGCACCCGGGGCCGCGAGGCGGGCGAAGCCGTACGGCTCGGCGTCCTCGACCTTCGTGCGCGTGGCCGTCGGCGGCGGGGGCGGCTCGATGGCCGTCCCCTCGCCCAGGATGCGCTCGACCTTGCGGAGGCTGTCGCCGTTGGCGAGGGCCGTGCCACCGCAGCTGTCGGCGGCGTAGGGGGCCGCCTCGCCCTTGGCGAGGAAGACGTACGCGCGGCCCACCCGCAGGGCGCCGAGGCCACAGGCGCCGCCCGACTCGACCTGCGTCGACCGCTCGACGGTGCCCTTGTAGCTGCGCGTCGCGGTCAGCGTGTAGACGTGGTTGGTGCCCTCGGCACGCTGTGAGTCGACGGTGCCGACGAACACGACCGACGCGCGCTCGACCTGACGGGCCGGCGTCTGCGGCTTGCACGTGCAGGCGGCCGACGCCGGGCTGTCGACGACCAGCACGAGGCCGAGCGCCACCACCAGCAGGGCGAGTGCGGCACGCAGGCTGCGGAGCATGCGGGGGAACTCCTGTCGGGTGGCGGGCCCGCCGGAGCGGGCAGGGCGGGGAAAGACTACCGATCGAGGCCGAACAGCTCGCTCAGCACGGTGGCCACGCCGTCCTCGCGGTGGTCCGGCGCGACGTGGTCGGCCAGGTCGCGGACCGACGGGTGCGCGTTGGCCATGGCGTACGAGGTGCCGGCCCACTCGAGCATCGGCAGGTCGTTGGGCATGTCCCCGAAGGCGACGACCTCGGGCGCCGCCACCCCCATCTCGTCGGCGAGCGAGGCGAGCGTGGTGGCCTTGGTGACCCCGGCAGCGGAGATCTCCACGAGGGGGAAGGAGGACGACCACGTGGTCGTCACCAGGTCTCCGACCGCCGCCTGCACGCGGCGCCAGAACTCCTCGGGAGGCAGGGCGCGGTTGACGGCCAGGACCTTCACGACGTCGTCGCGGTAGATCTCCTCCCACGCCCCGCGCTCCCGGCGCTCGGTGTCGGAGGGGTGCGTCGGGAAGTCGTGCTCGCTCGCCCAGCCCTGGGTGTGCTCGACGGCGAAGGTCGTGCCGGGCACGGCGCGGCGTACGACGTCGGCGAGCTCGGCACCGACCGCGCGCGGGACCGCCCGGAAGTCACGCACTCGGTGGCCGGAGACGTCGTAGACGACGCCGCCGTTGCTGCAGATCGCCAGGCCGTGGCCGCCGACCGCCTCCCAGAGGGTCTCCATCCAGCGGATCGGACGCCCGGTGGTGAACACGACGGGCACGTGCCGGGCGTCGAGCTCGTCGAGCACCTCGCGGGTGCGCGGGCTCACCCGCCCGTCGGCGTCGAGGAGGGTGCCGTCGAGGTCGGTGGCGACCAGCCGTGGTCGCGAGGCCCCCACCTCAGCTCCCGAGGGGAGGGAACCAGCGCTCCAGCTCCACCGCGCAGCCGTCGTCGACCACGCCGGCGGTGACGTCGTCGGCCGCGGCCTTCACCTCGTCGACCGCCTGGCCCATGGCCACGCCGCGCCCGGCCCAGCGCAGCATCTCGATGTCGTTGCGGCCGTCACCGATCGCGAGGACATCGGCCGCCTCGAGCCCGAGGTCGGCGCAGACGTGCTCCAGGCCCGACGCCTTGGAGACGCCGGCGGGGGCGATGTCGAGCCAGGCCGTCCAGCCGACGACGTACTCGGTGCCGTGCAGGCCGAGCTTGTCGGCCAGGGCCATGAACTCCTCGGCGGTGGAGTTGGGGTCGCGGATGATCACACGACTGACCGGCTCGCCGATGATGTCGTCGACGTCGGTGATGATCTGCTCCCCCGAGATCTCCCCCTCGGGGAAGACCCGGTTGACGCGGTAGCCGCCGACCCCGCGCTCCTCGATCGCGACCAGGGCGTCCGGGTGGTGCTCCAGCACCTCCCGCACGGCGGGCGCGGCGTCGAAGGTCTCCTCGTGGACGACCTCCATCGGCGGGTAGCGGAACAGCACGGCCCCGTTGGACGCGACCACCCAGAGCTGGCCGTCACCGTTGTGCGGCAGGCCGAGCAGGTCGGCGATGCGGGTCATGCCGTGCGGCGAGCGGCCGCTGGCCAGCACGATGTGCGCCCCCGCGGCCCGGGCCCGGTGCACGGCGTCGTGCACGCGCGGCGGGATCGTCTCGTAGTCCTCGGCCTGGCCGTCGACCCACTTCAGCAGCGTGCCGTCGATGTCGAGCGCGACCAGACGGGGGGTCCAGCCGGCCTCCGGGACTCCCTGCGTACGCACCTCAGCCAACGGGCACCACCGGCTCCAGGCGCTCCAGGCCGCCCATGTAGGGACGCAGCGCCTCGGGCACGGTGACCGAGCCGTCGGCGTTCTGGTGGGTCTCGAGGATCGCCACGATCGTGCGGGTGATCGCGCACAGGGTGCCGTTGAGGGTGGCGACCGGGGTGGTCTGGCCCTCACCGGTCCGCGTACGGATGTCGAGGCGGCGGCTCTGGAACTCGGTGCAGTTCGACGTCGAGGTCAGCTCGCGGTACTTGTCCTGGGTGGGGATCCAGGCCTCGCAGTCGAACTTGCGCTGCGCGGAGAGGCCCAGGTCGCCGGCGGCCACGTCGATGACGCGGAAGGCGAGCCCGCACTTGGTGAGGAACTCCTTCTCCCACGCCAGCAGCCGCTGGTGCTCGGCGTAGGACTCCTCGAGGGTGGTGTAGACGAACATCTCCACCTTGTCGAACCAGTGCACGCGGATGATGCCCTTGGTGTCCTTGCCGTGGCTGCCGGCCTCCTTGCGGAAGCACGGGCTGAAGCTCGCGTAGCGCCGCGGCAGCGTGGCCGCGTCGAGGATCTCGTCGGAGTGGTAGGCCGCCATCGCGACCTCGGAGGTGCCGACGAGGTACATGTCCTCGCCCTCGATCCGGTAGACGTCGTCGGCGGCCTGGCCGAGGAAGCCGGTGCCCTCCATCGCGCGCGGCTTGACCAGCGACGGCGCGATCACCTGGGTGAAGCCGGCCTCGCGGGCCTGGTCCATCGCCATCTGCACCAGCGCGAGCTCGAGCTGCGCGCCGACGCCGGTGAGGAAGTAGAAGCGCGCGCCCGAGACCTTGGCACCGCGCTCGAGGTCGATCGCGCCGAGGATGCGGCCCAGCTCGATGTGGTCGCGCGGCTCGAAGTCGAACTCGCGCGGCGTGCCGATCGTCTCCAGCACGACGAAGTCGTCCTCGCCGCCGGCGGGGGCCTCGTCGGCGGCGACGTTGGGGATCGCCTTGACCGCGTCGTCCCACTCCTGCTCGGCG
>JAJPEO010000339.1 GCA_021166815.1 Nocardioides sp. | reverse complement strand
CGGCTCCAGCGACCACCGGAAGCCGAGAGGGACCGGGCGGTCGGCCCGGTCGACCAGGGCCACCTCGCGCCCGGTGCGACGGTGCAGGTCCTCGACGAAGAACCCCACGTCACCCAAGGTTGCCGACATCAGCAGGAACTGGGCGTCGTTCAGCTCCAGGAGCGGCACCTGCCACGCCCAGCCCCGGTCGGGCTCGCCGTAGAAGTGGAACTCGTCCATCACCACCAGCCCGACGTCAGCGGCGCGTCCCTCGCGCAGGGCCAGGTTGGCGAGGACCTCGGCGGTGCAGCAGATGATCGGGGCATCGGGGTTCACGCTCGCGTCGCCGGTCAGCATGCCCACGTTCTCGGCCCCGAAGACCTCGATCAGGGAGAAGAACTTCTCGCTCACCAGAGCCTTGATCGGTGCGGTGTAGAAGCTCACCCGGTCCTGGGAGAGGGCGGTGAGGTGGGCCGCCACCGCCACGAGCGACTTCCCCGAGCCGGTCGGCGTCGCGAGGATGACGTGGTTGCCGGCGAGCAGCTCGATGACGGCCTCGTCCTGGTGCGGGTACAGCTGCAGGCCGGACTCCTCCACCCAGCCGGTGAACGCCGCGTAGACCTCGTCCTCGTCGCCGCGCACGCGTGACAGGTGCATCGCCACCGTCAGTCCCTCGCCCTCGGGTGCGCCACGGCGAAGACCTCGCGCAGGTTGTCGACGGTCACGAGGGTGTAGATCTGGGTCGTGGTCACCGAGGCGTGGCCCAGCAGCTCCTGCACGACCCGGACATCGGCTCCCCCGTCGAGCAGGTGGGTCGCGAAGGAGTGCCGGAGGGTGTGCGGCGAGACCGCCGCGGTGACCCCGGCCCGCTCGGCCGCCTTGACCAGGACCGCCCACGCGCTCTGGCGTGACAGTCGTCCCCCACGCGAGTTGAGGAACAAGGCAGGGCCGCCTCGACCGTGGCCCACCAGCTCGGGCCGCGCGCGGGTGAGGTACGCCTCCACGGCCGCGAGGGCGTAGCCGCCCACGGGAACCAGGCGCTCCTTGCCGCCCTTGCCACGCAGGAGGACCGTGGCGTCGACGGTGTCGAGGTCGTCGACGTCGAGCCCCACGGCCTCGGAGATGCGGGCGCCGGTGCCGTACAGCACCTCCAGCAGGGCGCGGTCGCGCAGCGCCAACGCCGTGCCCGGCGCTCCGGCCGCCTCCAGGATGGCCTCCACGTCGGCCAGCGACAACGCCTTCGGCAGGCGCTTGGCCGGCGTGGGTGGCTTCACCCCGGCGGCAGGATCGTGGTCGGCCATGCCGTCCTGCACGGCGAACTTGTGGAATCCACGCACCGCCACCACCGTGCGCGCCGCGGAGGTGGCACTGAGCGGCGGGTGCTCGGCACTCCCCTCCCGCAGCCACACGAGGAACGCACTCACCGTCGCCTCGGTGATCGACGCGAGGTCGTCGACTCCCTGTCCCTCCAGGAACTCGCCGTAGCGCCGGAGGTCTCGCCGGTACGAGGACAACGTGTTCGCCGCGACACCGCGCTCGACCGTCAGGTGGTCCAGGTAGGTCCGGACGGCGCGTGTGTAGTTCACCGCCTCACGCTACCCAGCGGGGGTGGTGTCGGTCGGATGCAACCCACCCCGGCGCTTGAGCACGTCGTAGGCGAGGACCGCCTGGGCGAGTGGTCCCTGGCGCACCCGGCCTTCCAGGACAGCGGCGAGCAGCTCCTCCATGGGCACCCAGAAGGACTCCATCTCCGCCTCCTCGGCGTGCATCTCGAAGTCGCCCCGCGAGGCGTGCGTCAGTCCCCTGGCCAGGAAGATGTCGTGCACCTCTGTCGTGAGCCCGGCGCTGGCATAGGTGCTGAGCAGCAGGTGCCACGACGTGGCGGCCAGCTCGGCCTCCTCGCGCAGCTCTCGGGCAGCGGTCTCGACCGAGGGCTCGTGGGCACTGTCGCGGATCCCCGCGACCAGCTCGACGAACTCGTGCTGCGTCGGGTGGCGGTACTGACGCAGGCACAGGACCTGCTCGTCGTCGTCGACCGCGAGGACCACCACCGCGCCGGGGTGCTCGACCGTGAGCCGCTCGAAGACGTCCTCCGGCGCCGACGGGCGACTGACCGTGTCGGAGCGCAGCGCCACCACCCAGTCGTCGCGATGCAGGTCACGGCTGCTGGTCACCGGCCACGACACCGCGCGGTCCTCCAGCCTCGGCTCATGCATGCCCGGACGCTAGCGCGTCGCGGGGAAGTGAGTAGCGTCACCCCATGACCTTGTTGAGCCTGACCCGTGAAGAAGCCGCTGAGCGCACCTCCCTCATCTCCGTCGATCGCTACGACATCGACGTCGACATGACCGGTCTGCTCGAGGGATCTCGGTTCGCCTCACGCAGCACGATCGCGTTCACGTGTGCCGAGTCCGGCGCCGACACCTTCGTCGACTGCGCGGCGGACGTCAGCCGCGTCGTCCTCAACGGCGCCGAGGTCGACCTCGCGAACGTGCGCGACGGGCGCATCCACCTCACGGGCCTCCAGGAGACCAACGTCCTGGTCGTGGAGGCCTCCACCGACAACACCGCGGCCGGCGAGGGGATCCTGCGCACCGTCGATCCCACCGACGGACTCGTCTACGTGTGGACCAGCCTGGAGCCGGACGAGGCGCGCCGCCTGTGGGCCTGCTTCGACCAGCCCGACCTCAAGGCGCCCCACCGCTTCGTCGTGACGGCCCCGGCGCCGTGGACGGTCACCTCCAACGGCGCTCCCGAGTCGATCGAGGCAGCGGACGAGGCCCGCGTGTGGACCTTCCCCGACACTCCCCCGCTGTCGACGTACGTCGTCGTCGTCAACGCCGGGCCATTCCACGAGGTGCGCCAGCAGCACGACGGCTACGACCTGGGCTTCTACTGCCGGCAGTCCCTCGTGGGCGCCCTCGAGCGCGACCTCGACGAGCTCGTCACGCTCACGCGCCAGGGACTCGCCTGGTTCGGCGAGCGGTTCGGGGTGCCCTTCCCCCAGGAGCGCTACGACCAGGTCTTCGTCCCCAACCTCGGTGGTGCCATGGAGAACTGGGGCTGCGTGACGTACGGCGACGCCCAGCTGTTCCGGACCCCGGGCACCTACCAGCAGCGCACGACGCGCGCGGAGTTCATCCTCCACGAGATGGCGCACATGTGGTTCGGCGACCTCGTCACCATGCAGTGGTGGGACGACCTGTGGCTCAACGAGGCCTTCGCCTCGTGGGCAGCGAACTGGGGCCTGGCCAACGCCACGGAGTTCACCGACCAGTGGGCCAACTTCCTGGCCGCGTACAAGCGCACCGCCTACGACATGGACATGAGCCCGGCGCGGCACCCCATCCGCGACGAGGTGCCCGACGTCTCCCGGGCCATGGCCAACTTCGACGCCATCACCTACGTCAAGGGGCAGAGCGTCCTGCACCAGCTGGTCGCGTTCATCGGGGAGGACGCGTTCGTCGAGGGACTGCGCGACTACTTCTCGCGCTACGCCTGGGGCAACACCGCGCTCGACGACCTGATGGCGTGCTACTCGCGTGCCTCGGGTCGAGACCTCACCGCCTGGACCACCGCCTGGCTCGACCAGGCCGGCACCGACACCATCCGGTTGGTCGACTCCGCCCTGCTGACCGACGCTCCGGAGGGCCAGGAGCCGCGCCCGCACCACCTCGACGTGGCGACGTTCGCCGTGCAGGACGGCACCGTGGTGCCCGTGGGCCGCACCTCGGTCGAGATCACCGGCGCCTCCACCCCCGTCCAGCTCGACGAGGGCGACCTGCAGCTCGTCAACGCGGGCGACCACACCTTCGCGGCCGTCGTGCCCGACGCCGAGTCGCGGGAGCTGATGCTCCGTCACCTCGGCTCCCTGCCCGACGCCCTGGACCGCGCCCTGGTCGCGGGCACCGCCAACCAGCTGCTCCTCATGGGCGAGGTCGCGCCCCGCGACGTCGTGCGCGGTGTCACGGCGGCCCTTCCCCACGAGAAGAGCCCTGCGCTGGTCGAGCCACTGCTCGGCCTCGCCGTCAGGTCCGCGGGCCTCTGGGCGCCTGCCGACGAAGCAGGCGCGCTGGTGGAGCTCGTCGCCGCCGCGGCGACGGCCCTCGTCGACGACCCGGACCACCGCCAGCCCGCCCTGCAGGCGCTGGCCCAGACGGCGTCCAACGACGAGCACTGGGCGATCCTCGAACGTGCCGCGGCGGAGTCCGACGACCTCGACCTCGCCTGGCGCATCGCCACGCGCCGAGCAGAGCTCGGTGACTACGACGAGGCCGCCGTCCAGGCGCTCCTGGCGGCCGACCCCGACCCCGACGCTGCGATGCGCCGGCTGGCCGTGCTGGCTGCCTCGCCCGACGTCGAGGCCAAGGAGGAGGTCTGGCGTGCGTTCTTCGTCGACTACTCGGTGCCGGCCAGTCGCGAGACCCTGGTGCTGGGCTCGACCTTCTGGCGCCCGGCGCAGGCAGCCCTGCTGGAGCCCTTCACCCACCGCTACCTCGAGGAGCTGCCGCGCCTGAAGGGCGGGCTGCTCAACCAGGGGCTCACGATCCGGGCGATGTACCCGCTCGGAGCGGGTGACGCCGGGTTCCTCGCCGCGGCCGAGGCGGCCGCCGAGGACGAGAGCCTGCACCCCTACGCCCGCAACCAGCTGCGGTCGAACTCCTTCGTGCTGGGCCGCATCCTCGCGGCTCGCGAGCTCTGACGGTGCCCGCCGGGGCGGCGGGGCTCAGTCCTCGTCGTCCTGGCGGCGCAACCCCGACTCGTCGAGGGGGATGCGCAGCTCACGCTGACGCTCGATCGCCGCACCGATGAGGCCGGCGAACAGCGGGTGGGGTCGTGTCGGACGCGACTTCAGCTCGGGGTGCGCCTGCGTCGAGACGTAGTAGGGGTGCTGGTCGGCGGGAAGCTCCACGAACTCCACGAGCCCGTTGTCGGGGTTGACCCCGGAGAAGACCAGCCCAGCCTCCTCGAGACGCTCACGGTAGGCCGGGTTGAACTCGTAGCGGTGGCGGTGGCGCTCGTGCACCGTGGAGGCGCCGCCGTACGCAGCCTGCACGACGCTGCCGGCCTTCAGGACGGCGGGTTGCAGACCCAGCCGCATGGTCCCACCGAGGTCGCCTGCACCCTCGACGAACTGCTTCTGCTCCTCGATCGTCGAGATGACCGGCTCGGGGGTGTTCGGGTCGAACTCTGTCGACGCGGCGTCGGCGATGCCGGCGACGTTGCGGGCGTACTCGATGACCATGCACTGCAGGCCCAGGCACAGCCCCAGGGTCGGGATTCCGTGCGTGCGCGTGTACCTCAGCGCTCCGAGCTTGCCCTCGATCCCCCGGATGCCGAAGCCGCCGGGGACCAGCACCGCATCGACGTCGGCGAGGTGCTTGGCCGCGCCCGACTCGGTCTCGCACTCGTCGGAGGGCACCCAGCGGATGTGCACCTTCGCCTCGTGGGCGAAGCCACCCGCGCGCAGGGCCTCGGCCGGGGAGAGATAGGCGTCGGGCAGGTCGACGTACTTGCCCACGAGGGCGATCGTGACGTCCTCCTTGGGGTGGTGAACCCGGCGCAGCAGGTCGTCCCACGTGGTCCAGTTGACGTCGCGGAAGGGCAGGTCCAGGCGCCGCACGACGTACGCGTCCAGGCCCTCGCGGTGCAGGACCTTGGGGATGTCGTAGATCGACGGGGCGTCGGCGGCCGTGACGACAGCCTCCTCGTCGACGTCGCACATCAGGGAGATCTTGCGCTTGATCCCGTCAGGCAGCTCACGGTCGGCCCGACAGACGATCGCGTCGGGCTGGATGCCGATCGAGCGCAGGGCAGCGACGGAGTGCTGGGTCGGCTTGGTCTTGAGCTCCTGCGAGGGACCGATGAAGGGGACCAGCGAGACATGGATGAAGAAGGTGTTGTCGCGGCCCAGCTCGTGGCGGGTCTGACGGGCGGCCTCCAGGAACGGCAGCGACTCGATGTCGCCCACGGTGCCGCCGACCTCGGTGATCACGACGTCGACGTCGGGACCACCCATCGCGAGGATGCGGTCCTTGATCTCGTTGGTGATGTGCGGGATCACCTGGACGGTGTCGCCGAGGTAGTCGCCACGGCGCTCCTTGGCGATCACCGTCGAGTAGACCTGCCCGGTCGTCACGTTGGCGATCGCGTTGAGGTCGGTGTCGAGGAAGCGCTCGTAGTGCCCGACGTCGAGGTCGGTCTCGGCACCGTCGTTGGTCACGAAGACCTCGCCGTGCTGGAACGGGTTCATCGTCCCCGGATCGACGTTGAGGTACGGGTCCAGCTTCTGCATGGTGACCCGCAGACCACGGGCCTTCAGGAGGTTGCCCAAGCTCGAGGCGGTGAGCCCCTTGCCGAGGGAGGAGGCGACGCCTCCGGTCACGAACACGTGCTTGGTCGGCGTAGGACTCTTCACGGGCTTCGATCCTACCCCAGTGGGACCGGACCGTCGGAACCCGACGCACCGAAGGATCCACCCGCCGGGCCCATCGCCCGGGCGAGGGTCAGCACGGCGCTGATGCGACCAGCGGCGACGTCGACCCCGTCGACGGTGGCGACCTCACCCAGCGCAGCGTCGCTGCGCAGCCGGCCCAGCTGCCCGTCCGCGCCGTCGGCGAGCTCTCCGACCAGGACGGTGCCGACGGCCTGACGGGCGAGACCCTCGACGATGCCGCTCACGATGGCGTCCCCCGCGTCGTCACGCTGGTCCTCACCCAGGACCACGAGCACCAACGGCGCCCGCGTCTCGCCCTCGGCGGCGACGGTGGCCAGGTCCGCGCCCGACACGGCGTCGAGCACAGCCGTGCCCTGTCCGTTGACGGGTTCTCCTGCGGGCTGTCGGGAGGCGAGTGCGGTGCCCAGCAGCTCACCCATCCGGTCGTAGGTCGTGGTGTCGGCCGAGATCGCACCCTTCGCCTGCTGGGTCAGCAGCTGGCTTCCCAAGGTGTCGACCAGGGACTTCTGCCCCGGATCCGCCAGGAGGTCCCCCACGGCGAGGCGGGTGCCCAGGGTCGCGCCGGACGACTCCACCAGCTCGACGAGGCTCTGCACCACCTGCTCGTCAGCCCCGGGGAGGGTGACGAGCGCCACCTGACGATCGGCCAGCCTGCCACCGACCATGCCGGGCGCCACCGCCGCGTCGAACGCCTCGGCGAACTCCGCGCCCGCCTGGGAGCCGGAGTCGCCGGCCGTCGGACGGGCATCGCCCACGACACGGTCACCCACGTCGGCAAGCGGCCCACCCCCCAGGACGATGCCCGCGGCGAGGGCCAGGAACACGGCGATGACGGTGAGCAGGTGATGGCGAAGGGTGATCACGAGAAGAGTCCTCGAACATGGTCGATGGCTGCGGTCAGGGCAGGGCCGAGGTCGGCGGCCCACTCCTGGCCCACCGGCGTGACGCCGATGGCGGCGGCGAGGGCGACCGCACCGGCGCCCAGCACCCCCAGGAGGTGGCGCGGTCGTACGGCGCCGTCGTAGAGGACGGGGAGCACGGTGGCGTCGACCAGCGTGGCGCCGGCCTTCAGCCTGGTGACGAAGGTGCTCGCCAGGCCGGAGCGCCCCCGGTCGAGGAAGTCCTCGAGGCTGGCGTGGAGCCCGACGCCGACCACCGCAGAGGCGCCTCCAGCCAGCGCGAGGAGCAGGGCTGCGTCCTCGGCGGTGGCGTCGGTCTCGAAGCGGAGCGGGCGGATGCCCAGGCGCTCCAGGTGGTCGGCCACGGTCGCCGAGGCGCCGTGATCGGTCAGGGCCACGACGTCGCGAGCGCGGCGCAGCGTGCGGGCCTGGGGGAGGTCGGCCTCCCCTGCCGGGACGACGACGACGTCGGCGCGCGCGCCCAGGCCGGCCAGCTCGTCAGCGACGGCGCTGACCGCGAGCACCGTCGGTCGCTGCTCCCGGGTGAAGGCACGGATCCGACGCAGGTCACCTTGCCAGCCATGGGCGGCACCGACCACGACGACCGGTCGGTCCGACCAGCGGGTCCGCAGCGGCGGCACACCCTGGTCGTGCAGGAGCAGGTCCTGCTCGCGACGCAGGAACTCCATGGTGTTGTGCGTCAGGGACTCCATCTGGCTGGCCATGCCCCGACGGGCCTCGGCCAGCTGCGCGGCGACCAGGTCGGCATCGAGGTCGCGTCCTGTCGCCACCTCGTGCTCACCGACGTGCACGGAGCCGTCGACGACCCGCACGCGCTCGCCATCGGGCACGCGCGCGAACACGTCGGCGCCGAGCTGGTCGACCACCGTGAGCCCGGCCTCCACCAGCGTCTGGGGGCCCTGGTTGGGGAACCGGCCGGAGATCATCGGGCCGGCGTTGAGCACGGCCACCACGCCGGCATCGAGCAACCGTCGAGCCGTCGCCCGGTCCATGTCGACGTGGTCGAGGACGACGACGTCGCCGGGGACGAGTCGGTCAAGGGAGCTGGTGCTGCGGCGCAGGTGCCTGGCGGGACCGGTCACACCGGGCAGTGCGGGGACGTGGCGACTTCGGGTGCGGAGCTTCATGACCGCTCCATGGTGTCAGCCCGCAGGGCCCTACTCCGGTAGGCACGCCCGGTCGGGCGCGGCGGCCTCCAGCAGCTCCCGGGAGTGGGCCAACGCCGTGTCGGACTCCTCCAGGCCGGCCAGCATCCGCGCCAGCTCGCGGGCCCGGCCCTCGTCGTCGAGGGCGACGAGCCCCGAGGTCGTGACCGACCCGTCGCTGGACTTGTGCACGACGACGTGGCGGTCGGCGTAGGCGGCGACCTGGGGCAGGTGCGTCACCACGAGCACCTGCGCGGAGCGCGCGAGGCGAGCCAGCCGTCGACCGATCTCGATGGCGGCCTTTCCACCGACGCCGGCGTCGACCTCGTCGAAGACGAAGGTGGGCACCGCACCGGTCCCGGCGAGGGTCACCTCCAGGGCGAGCATGACCCGGGACAGCTCGCCACCGGAGGCGCCCTTGGTGAGCGGGCGTGGCTCGAGCCCGGAGTTGGCCGCCAGCAGCAGCTCCACGTCGTCCACCCCCGCTGAGTGGGCCCGCAGCCACCGATCACCGACCTGCAGCACGGGGCCCATCGCTCGCGCCGGGGGCGCGGTCTCGGTCTGCGTGACCGAGACGGACACCTCGGCGTGCGGCATCGCCAGTGCGGTGAGCTCGCGGGTCACGGCCTCCGCGAGCCGGACGCCTGCCTCGACGCGCAGCGTCGTCATGGTCGCAGCGAGGTCGCCCAGCTCGGCACGGAGCTCGCGTTGGCGGGTCTCGAGCTGCCCGATGAGCTCGTCGGTGCCCTCCAGCTCCACCAGACGCTCGGCGCCCAGCCGCGACCACTCCAGGACCTCGTCGATGGACTCACCGTACTTGCGGGTCAGGCCCGTGATCGCCGCACGGCGCTCACTGACACCCGCGAGGCGAGCAGGATCGATGTCGAGACCGGCGGCGTACGACGCCACATCGGCTGCCAGGTCGCTGAGGAGGTAGGTGAGCTCGGCCGCACGGTCCGCGAGGCCCGCAGCCTGCGTGTCGTGGGCGCGCACGGATTCCAGCGCCTGGCGCGCGGCGCCGGCCGCGGCCAGCGCGTCGGGCCCACCGGACTCGCTCGAGAGCGCCTCGCGCGCGGTCTCGGCCGCCGAGCGCAACGACTCCGCATGGCCCAGACGGGCCTCCTCGGCCGCCAGCTCCTCGTCCTCACCCGGTTTGGGGTCGATGGTCTCGACCTCCGCGAGGCCGAAGCGGAGCTGGTCCGCCTCACGAGCGCGCTCCCGGGCCGACTCCCGCACCTCGTGGAGCTCGCGCTCCGTCGCGGCCAGGGCACTCCAGCTGCGTTCGTAGGCGGCGAGGGCTGCGGCCAGCTCGGCCCCGGCGAATCGATCGAGCGCTGCGCGCTGGGTCCCCGCCTGCAGGAGGCGGTGCTGGTCGGACTGTCCGTGCACAGCGACCAGAGGTTCGGTCACCGTCGCCAGCGTCGACACCGGCACCGAGGCGCCCCCGACCCAGGCCCGGGAGCGACCCTCCGAGGCCACCTGCCGAGCGAGGACGACGCGGTCGTCCTCGACCTCTCCCCCGGCCTCGAGCACCTGCTCGTGGAACGCGCCTGACCCGCCGAGCACCACGCCCTCGACCCGAGCCCGGGCGGCGCCCGAGCGCACGGCCCCGGAGTCGGCACGTCCCCCGAGCAGGAGGCCCAGGGCCGTCACGATCATCGTCTTTCCGGCGCCGGTCTCACCCGTGATGACGGTGAGGCCGGGCCCCAGCTCCAGCGTCGAGGCGTCGATCACGCCCAGCGAGGAGATGCGGATCTCCTCAAGCATCGCTGTCCCCGGTGTCGCGTCGACGTCGTTCGGCTGCCCCGCGCCACCCCTCCACCGGCAGGTCGAACTTCGCGACGAGCCGGTCGGTGAAGGGCGCCTGGTGGAGCCGTACGAGGCGAACCGGCCGCTCGCCGCGGCGAACCTCGATCCGGGCTCCCGGAGGCAGGTCGACCATGCGGCGTCCGTCGCACCACAGGACGCCAG
>JAJPEO010000195.1 GCA_021166815.1 Nocardioides sp. | reverse complement strand
CCACCGCGGTGACCAGGAGCCGTACGTCGGTGGTCGTGTCGAGGAGCGTCTCCCACGCTGCGCCGTGGGCGGCGTCCGGGTCGAGGCCGTCGAGCACCAGCAGCAGGTCACGTCCGTCGACCGCCCTGGTCAGGGCTCCTGCCGGAGAGTCACCCGGCGCCGCCTCGACGCCGAGCGCCCGCGACACCCGCCGGAGCACGGAGTCGTGGTCGCGCTGGTGTCGGGCGTCGACCCACACCCATTCCTTGGCCGTCTCCGCCACGTGGCGGGCCACGAGGGACTTCCCGCTGCCGGGAGGCCCGATGATGCTCACCCAGCGCGAGCGCTCCAGGGCAGCAGCGATCGCCTCCTGGACCGCCTCGCGGCCGTGGCACGGAGTGAGCACCCCCTGATCTAAGCGGGTCAGCGGCCGATTTAGGTAGTCCTACCGATGCCGGGTGTCGGTCGTGCCCGGCAGAGTTGGCGCCTGACGTCGGTCCCCCCGGGCTCCGCGGGGGAGAATTCGGGGGGAACCAGACGTCCCTTCCGGGTTCGGTGGGCTGCTGGGGGCAGCCCACCGAACAAAGGGCGTGCCTGTCGGTTGCCGCCGCTGACTAGGGTGATCCCATGGAACTGGTCGTCGTCCTGGTGGTGCTGGGAGGTCTCGTCGCAGCGGCACTGGCCGCCGGCGCCTCCGGCAAGCGGCGTGAGCTGGTGCGTCGCGAGGCCGAGCTGGCCCCGGTCAAGCGCCTGGCCGAGGAGGACGTGACGGCCCTCGGTGTGGAGCTGCAGGAGCTCGACATCGACGTCGCGGGCGAGCAGCTCGACGCCGGCGCCAACGCGGACTACCAGCGCGCCCTCGACTCCTACGAGGCGGCCAAGACCGCGGCTGCCCAGCTGGCCCGCCCCGACGACGTGCGTCACGTCACCGAGATGCTCGAGGACGGCCGGTACGCCATGGCCTGCGTCCGCGCCCGGGTCGCGGGCGCCCCACTGCCCCAACGTCGCCCACCCTGCTTCTTCGATCCCCGTCACGGCCTGTCGGTCGCCGACGTCGCCTGGACCCCACCCGGCGGCTCCCAGCGCGACGTCCCGGCGTGCGCGCTCGACGTGGAGCGGGTCCGTGCCGGTGCCGAGCCGGACATCCGCAAGGTGATGGTCGGCTCGCGTCGCGTGCCGTACTGGCAGGGAGGACGCGCCTACCAGCCCTACGCGCAGGGCTACTTCGGCGGCTTCGGGCCGATGGACTGGATGTTCATGGGGATGCTGTTCGGTGGCGGTTTCGACGGCATCGGTGACGGCATCGGGGCCATCGGCGAGGGGATCGGTGACCTGCTCGGCGGTCTCGGTGACGGCCTCGGCGACCTCTTCGACGGCTTCGACTTCTGACGTGGCCGACACCTCGAGTGGCCTGTCCACCACGGAGCTGGGCGAGCAGGGCTCGCGCGTGGTCTTCTGCCACGGGCTCTTCGGGCAGGGCAAGAACTGGACCCAGGTCGGCAAGGCGCTCGCCGAGCGCCACCGGGTCACGCTCGTCGACATGCCTGACCACGGGCGCTCGCCCTGGTCCGAGCGCTTCGACTTCCTCGCCGTGGCCGACCAGGTCGCGTCGCTGCTGTCCGCGGACGACCCGGTGGCACTGGTGGGTCACTCCCTGGGCGGGAAGGCCGCGATGGTCGTGGCGCTGCGCCACCCGGAGCTCGTCGAGCGGCTGTGCGTGGTCGACGTCTCGCCGGTGGCGTACGCCAACACCGGGGAGTTCCGTGGCTACATGGACGCGATGCTGGAGCTGGAGGGGACCCCGGCCGGCTCGCGCGCCGAGGTCGACGAGGCGCTGGCGCCCCACATCCCGCACCCCACGGTGCGGGCGTTCCTGATGCAGAACCTCCACCGCGACCACGACCGGTGGACGTGGCGACCCAACCTCGAGATGCTGCGCCGCGATCTCGGCGTGCTCGGCGACTGGCCGGCCGACCGGCTCGGCGACGTCGACCCCTACGAGGGCTCCGTCCTCTGGATCGCCGGCGCGAGCTCGTCGTACGTCACCGACGAGTACGCCCCCGAGATGGAGCGGCTGTTCCCGAAGGTGCGCAGGGTGACGATCAAGGATGCCGGCCACTGGGTGCACTCCGAGCAGCCGGCGGTCTTCACCGAGGTCCTGCGCCGCTTCGTCGACTGACCGGTCGCCTCCAGCGGCGCTGAAGTCGTCGACTACCGTCACGACTCGGGGCCCCACTCCGGGCCCCGTCGACCCATGACGTCGACCCATGACATGGAGGAACCTGTGAGCACATCGCCCAGCGGGGCGCCACGCCTGGCCTCGGGCCTGGCCTTCGCCCTGGTGTCGGCGCTGACCTTCGGTGTCTCCGGGGCGCTGGCCACGGGCCTGCTCGCCTCGGGCTGGAGCGCCGGAGCCGCGGTCGGGGCGCGCATCGCCATCGCCGCCCTCGTGCTGGTCGTGCCCGGGGTCCTCGCGCTGCGAGGCGACTGGCAGGTCCTGCGCAGGGGCAGCACGCTCGTGGTGCTCTACGGCCTGCTCGGCGTCGCGGGTGCCCAGCTGTGCTTCTTCTACGCGGTGGGCTACCTCGACGTGGGCGTGGCCCTGCTGCTGGAGTACACCGCCCCTCTGGGCGTGGTCGCGTGGATGTGGCTGCGCCACCAGCAGCGACCCACGCGCCTCACCGTCGTGGGCGCGCTCATCGCGGCGGGTGGCCTGGTGCTGCTCCTCGAGGTGTTCTCCGGCGGCTCCTCCCTCGACCCGGTGGGCGTGGCGTGGGGCTTGGCGGCGATGGTCGGTGCCGCGGCGTACTTCGTCATCGGCGGCGACACCGACAACGGGCTGCCTCCGCTCACCCTGGCCGCCGGGGGACTGGTCGTGGGCGGCGTGACCCTCGGGCTCGCCGGCGCCATCGGCGTGCTGCCCATGGACGTGTCGACCGCACCCGTCACCTACCGGAGCACCGACGTGGCCTGGTGGGTCCCGCTGCTCACCCTCGGCGTGGTGGCTGCGGCGGTCGCCTACGTCACCGGCATCGCCGCGGCGCGTCGCCTGGGCTCACGGCTGGCGTCGTTCGTGGCGCTGGTCGAGGTGGTGGCCGCGGTGCTCTTCGCCTGGCTGCTCCTGGGTCAGCTGCCCCACGCGGTGCAGGTGGTCGGCGGCGTGCTGGTCCTGAGCGGTGTCGTGGTGGTCAAGCTCGGCGAGACCGCCGTGCCGCTGGTCGTCGAGCCCCTGCCGGAGCTCGACGACGTGGACAGCCGGGGCTGAGAGCCCCACGCCCAGGGGTCAGCGTGCGTCCTGCCGGGTGAGGAACACCTCGCGGTGCAGCATCAGCAGGGCAGCGGCGACCGGAACCGCCAGGAGCGCGCCGATCACACCCATGAGGGAGCCGCCGATCAGGGCCGCGACGACGGTGACGGCGCCGGGGATGTCCACCGAGCGCTTCATGATGCGCGGGTAGATGACGTAGGACTCCAGCTGCTGGTACGCGAGGTAGTAGACCAGGGCCACCAGCGCCACGGTCGGGGAGACCGTGAGGCCGAGCAGCGTCATGATCACGCCCGAGACGAACGCGCCCACGACCGGGATCAGCGACAGCAGGCCCACCACGAACGCCAGCGCGAAGGCGTAGTCGCCCAGCCCCACGATGAACGAGAAGACCAGGGTCGAGAGCCCGGCGATGACGGCGACGACGAACGCCCCGGCGACGTAGGAGCCGGTGGAGCGGATGATTCGGTCCCCGAGGACACGGACCCGCGCGCGCTTGGAGGCGGGGGCCATGGCGTACGTCGCGTGGGTGATGGTGGGCAGCGAGGCCAGGAAGTAGATCATCAGCACCAGCACGATGAGCGTGTTGGTCAGGGCCGACAGGACCTTCAGGCCGACGCCCAGGGCACCGCCGAAGACGCTGCGCGAGAAGTCGCTGTCGGTGACGTACTCGCGCACCTTGGTGATGATGTCGAAGCGGTGGTCGAGGTCCTGGACACGCTTGTTCGACTGCAGGGCGTCGAGCCAGTCGGGTGCGTTGCGGGTGATCAGGGCGATCTGCTCGCTGATCACGGGCGCCACGGCCACGACGAACAGCGCCAGCACCCCCACCACCGCGACCAGAACGGCCAGCACCGACCAGGCTCGCTTGAGGCCATGGGTGACCAGCCACTCGACGGCGGGGTTGAGGCCGATGGCCAGGAACATCGCCATGACCAGCAGCACGATGATGCCGCTGAGGCTCTGCAGCTGGCCGGCGAGGAACGTGGCCGCCAGCGCGCCGAGGGCACCGAAGAACCCCAGGACGAAGGGCCCGTGGCGCAGCAGCGGCGCCACCCGCTCGTCGGGGTCGGAGGCCTCCGGCCCGGAGGCGCTCAGGACTCGTCCTCGGTGAATCCGGCCACGACGACGCGCAGGGCACCGAGCTGGGCCGTGATGGCGTCACGACGCTTGGTGATCCGCTCGACATCGGCCTGGATCGCCGCGAGCTCGCGCTCGGCCTCGCCGGCCGCGCTCGTGGAGATGGCCTCCGCCTGCGTACGGGCGGAGGCGACGATCTGCTCGGCCTCGCGCCGGGCCCGGACCAGCAGGGCCTCGGACTCGCTCTGTGCCTGCTGGCGGTGGGCGTTGGCCTGGGTGGTGGCCTCACGAGCCCGCTGCTCGGCCGCGTTGGCGCGCTCCTCGGCCTCGGTGACCAGGCGCTGGGTCTCGCCCATCGCGTGGGCGTGGTGCTCGGCCGCCTCGCGGGCCAGGCGCTCCTTCTCGACGGCGAGGGTACGCCGAGCCTCCTGCACCTCGCGGTCGGCCGCAGCGCGCGCCTGCTCGGCCTCGCGCTTGGCGTTGGTGCGCAGCTCGTTGGTCTCCTGCTGGGCCGCGAGGCGCAGCTGCTCGGACTCGCGCTTGGCGGCGGCGAGGATGTCCTCGGCCTCGGCCTTGGCGAGGGAGCGCTCCTGCTCGGCGTCCGCGGTGATGCGGGCCCGCATCTCGTCGAGCTCCTTGAGCTGGACCATGCGCATGTCGTCGGCCTCACGAGCCGCCTCGGCGCGGATCGCGCGGGCGTCGCGGTCGGCCTGCGCCAGGATCTCCTGGGCGTCGCGCTTGGCCTGGGCCCGCACGTCGCCAGCCTCGTCCTCGGCGAGCTTGAGCATCGACGTCGCACGGCCACCGAGACCGGCGTACGTCGGGTTGGTGTTCTCGGCGAGCTCCGCGCGCAGGCGCTCGAGCTCGCCCTCGAGATCGAGCACCCGCTGCTCGCTGCTGCTCAGGCTGTTGCTGAGGCCCGCCTTCTCGGTCGCCAGCTGGCGCAGGCGCTGGTCGACGGCGTTCTTGTCGTAGCCGCCGCGACGCACGATCGGCAGGGCCTGGCCGACCGCGCCCGAGGACGCGGAGAAGGCGCTCGACGGGGCGGAGGACGACGTGGTGCTCGCCGGGCGCGGCGCCGGGGTCGCTGCCACCGGCTGGGTCGCGCCCGCGCCGGGGGCAGCGGGCTTGACCGCCGGCACCCGGGTCGTGGGCGCGTCGTCGGCGTCGTCGGCCTTGACCGCCGGCATCACCTGGGTCTCCTCCCCGTCCGCGGCAGCGGTGGGGGAGTCAGGGGCATCGTCCGCAGCGCTGCTCGCCTCCGGCTCGTCATCGAAGATCGACAGGCCCTGGTCGCGGCTCATCCTGCGGCACCTCTCTCGGTTCGGGGGCGGGGCTCGGTGCCCCGGTCGTGCTCGTCCCCAGTGTTGCGGATGCCCCGGGAACATCACACCCCGGCTCGCGGGCGAATCCGCGAACCGGGGTGCGATTGTGACCGATCAGACGAGTCTCAGTGGCCGCGGAAGCGGTTGATCTCGGTGATGTGCTTGTCGCGCAGCTCCTGGTCGAGCACGCCGAGGCCCTCCTCGGGCGCCAGGCACAGCACGCCGACCTTGCCCTGGTGGGCGTTCTTGTGGACGTCGAGGGCCGCCTGGCCGACGTCCTCGAGCTTGTAGGTCTGCGACAGGGTCGGGTGGATCTTGCCCTGGGCGATGAGGCGGTTGGCCTCCCACGACTCGCGGTAGTTGGCGAAGTGGCTGGAGATGATGCGCTTGAGGTTCATCCACAGGTAGCGGTTGTCGTACTCGTGCATGTAGCCCGTGGTCGAGGCGCACGTGGTGATGACACCGCCCTTGCGGGTGACGAACACCGACGCGCCGAAGGTCTCGCGGCCCGGGTGCTCGAAGACGATGTCGATGTCCTCGCCGCCGGTGAGCTCGCGGATCTTCTTGCCGAAGCGCAGCCACTCCTTGGGGTTCTGCTCGGTGCCCTCCTCGTTCCAGAACTTGTAGTCCTCCTCGGAGCGGTTGATGATCAGCTCGGCGCCCATCGAGCGGGCGATCTGGGCCTTCTCCTCGTTCGAGACCACGCAGATCGGGGTCGCGCCGCCGTTGAGGGCGTACTGGGTCGCGAAGCCGCCGAGGCCGCCGGAGGCGCCCCAGATGAGGACGTTGTCGCCCTGCTTCATGTTGCCGCCGTTGGCGGAGACGAGCTGGCGGTAGGCGGTGGAGTTGACCAGGCCGGGGGAGGCGGCCTCCTCCCAGGTGAGGTGCTCGGGCTTGGGCATGAGCTGGTTGGCCTTGACCATCGCCACGTCGGCGAGGCCGCCGAAGTTGGTCTCGAAGCCCCAGATGCGCTGCGAGGGGTCGAGCATCGTGTCGTTGTGGCCGTCGGGGGCCTCCAGCTCGACGGAGAGGCAGTGCGCCACGACGCGGTCGCCCGGCTTCCACTTGGTGACGCCCGGGCCGACCTTCAGCACGACGCCGGACAGGTCGGAGCCCACGACGTGGTAGGGCAGGTTGTGACGGGCGCCGAGGTCGGACTCGCGGCCGTAGCGCTCGAGGAACCCGAAGGTGGAGACGGGCTCGAAGATCGAGGTCCACACGGTGTTGTAGTTGATCGCGGAGGCCATGACGGCCACGAAAGCCTCGCCCGGGCCGAGCTCGGGGAGGGCGACCTCGTCGACGTGGAGCGACTTGCGCGGGTCCTTCTCACGGGTGGTGAGGCCCTCGAACATGTCGACCTCGTCCTTCTTCACGAAGGCCGCGCGGTAGGACTCGTGGAGCTCGAGGTTGGCGAAGTCGTCGGAGGTCGCCTCGCCCGAGGCGATGGCGTCAAGGATGTGCTGCACGGGGACTCCTGATCGGTTCTGGGGGACGGCGTGCTGCCCGGAGGTTACCGTTCAGTAACCCGTCGTGGGCA
>JAJPEO010000166.1 GCA_021166815.1 Nocardioides sp. | reverse complement strand
TTGCGGATGGAGTCGATGACCCCCTGGCGGTCCGTAGTGGCCATGTTGGACAACGTGGGGGTTACACCATCTGTGGTTCTGGCGGTGACGACGGCAGAGTCTACGGACGCGGCGGTGAGACGCGCGCCACGATCACGGAATCGGACCCCGGCCACTCCTCGACGCGCCAACCGTGGGCGAAGCACACCGCCTCGGTGGCCGGCTGGCTCAGCCCGGCCGGGACCGCCAGCCGGACGCGGCCGTCGAGGCCGACGTCGACCACGTGCACATCGCTCGGTGGACGGCTCACGCGCCCGAGTGCCGAGCACAGCTCGTCGACGTCGACGGGCGCCCCGAACGGGGTGCGGTCGCGGTCGTCCCCGGCCAGGGCCCGTACGACCGCCTCGCGCGATCCCCAGCCGAAGAGGTCGCCGCCCTCGGCGCGCACGAGCGTGGCTGCCCCGGGTCCGTCCTCGTCGAGGGGCAGCACGAGGTCCGCGCGCCCGCTCAGCACGGCGACGGGGCGGGCGGTGAGCTTGCCCTGGGCGAGCTCGGCGGCGGAGGCGATCTCGTCTGCCACGGCGGGCAGCGTCACCACGAGCGGGTTGCCGTAGGAGTCGGTGCGGCCGTCGTACGACTCGGCCACCACGATCCCGGCGGCACCGATCGCGATGTCGGTCTGTCCCTCGCGCCAGGCCCGTCCGGCGGTGTCGGTGACGACGACGCCGACGCGGACGCCGGTGATCTCGTGGAGGCGGCGCCGCAGGCGTCGGGCGGACTCGTCGGGGTCCAGCGGGAGCAGCACGATGGACCCGGCCTCCACGTTGGAGGCGTCGATCCCGGCCGCGGCCATGGTGAGCCCGAGCCGGTTGCGGACGATCGTGGTGGGCCCGCGCCGTGCCACGACCCGGACGGTCTCCTCGGCCAGCGCCTCCTCGCGCGCGCCGGTGCGGACCCTGCCCTCGGCCTTGCTCACGACCTTGCTGGTGACGACCACGATGTCGCCGTCCGCCAGCTCGCAGGCCTGCGCGACCAGGGCGGCGAGGTCGGCGCCCTCGGCGATCTCGGGGAGGCCCTCCGGCGAGCGGATCGAGAGGCCCTGGAGGCGAGCCGTGCTCACGAGACCAGCTCGACGGCCGCGGCCGCCATGCGGGCGGTGGCGTCGGGGTCGGTCATCATCAGCGGCACGGCCCGAGCGGCGAGTCCGGCGCCCTCGAGGGCGGGGACCAGACCGGCGTCGCTGGAGTCGACGAGCCAGCCGTCGAGGTAGCCGCCGCTGGAGCGGCTGCCGTAGTGCCGGCCCACCCCGGCCGCGCTCACCTCGACGCCGATGCTGCGCAGCATCTGCTCGGCCATGCCGCGCACGTGGCGCCCACCGACGATGGGGGAGAGGCCGACGACCTTGGCGTCCGGGCTGCGCCGGGCGGGGCCGATGCCGGGGACGCCGAGGATCGTGCCCACCGACACGACCGGGTTCGACGGCGGCAGCACCACGAGGTCGGCGCCGGAGATCGCCTCCGCGACACCGGGCGCGGGTGTGGCCTTGTCGAGGCCGACCACCACCACGGTCTCGGCCGGCACCTCGGCGCGCAGACGCACCCAGTACTCCTGGAAGTGCACGACGCGCTTGCCGCTGGGGCTCTCGGCGTCGGCGATCGCGACGTGGGTCTCCACCCGGTCGTCGGTCATCGGCAGCAGGGTCAGGCGCTCGCCGAAGCGCGGCTCGAGCCAGCGGCGGCACAGCGCCCGCGTCACGTCGCTGAGCGGGTAGCCCGCGTCGAGCAGCTGGGTGCGGACCAGGTGGGTCGCGATGTCGCGGTCACCCAGCCCGAACCAGGTCGGCTCCACCCCGTACGCGGCCAGCTCCTCCTTGGCGCTCCACGTCTCGTCGCGCCGTCCCCACCCGCGGTCGGGGTCGATGCCGTCGCCGAGGGTGTACATGACGGTGTCGAGGTCGGGGCACACCTTGAGGCCGTGGATCCACCAGTCGTCGGCGGTGTTGGCGATGACCGTGACCTGGGCGTCAGGGGCGACGCCGGGCAGCGAGCCCTGCTCGATGCCGTGCAGGAGGCCCTGCAGGAAGCGGGCTCCGCCCATGCCGCCGGAGAGGACCGTGATGCGGGACAACATGGGACTACCTTGCCCGAGGCGCTGTGCGGGGGGAGAAGTTGGGGAGGTGTATAGCAGATCCGGGCTTGACTTCAGGGGTACGACAGGCATGTAATTCCCACAGTGTCGTTACGTGCAGTGTCGTGACGTGCTGGCACCAGGCTCGGGCAGCACCACCAAGTTCCACCACAGGACGAACACCGCACAGAACGAGTACAGGGTCGAAAGGGGCGCGAACCATGAGGGCAGAGCTTTTTCTCCTCGAGCCGGACCCCGAAGAGTTCGGTTGGCAGGACCGCGCACTGTGTGCGCAGACCGACCCGGAAGCCTTCTTCCCGGAGAAGGGTGGGTCGACCAGGGAGGCCAAGAAGGTCTGCCTGACGTGCGAGGTGCGCGATGAGTGCCTCGAGTACGCGTTGATGAACGACGAGCGCTTCGGCATCTGGGGCGGGCTGTCCGAGCGCGAGCGACGCAAGCTCAAGAAGCGAGCCGTCTGAGCCGGCTTCGTGGCTCAGGAGCACCTCGCTAAGGTGCTCCGGTGATCGTCACCGCAGTTCTCGTCAGTCATGACGGAGCGCGATGGCTCCCCGCAGTCCTGGACGGCATCGCCGCCCAGACCCGCTCCGTCGATCGCGTCGTCGCCGTCGACACCACCAGTCGCGACGACAGCGTCGCCCTGCTCTCGGCGGCCCTGGGGGACGCCGCGGTCCACGTGGTGCCCGGCTCGACGTCCTACCCGGCGGCCGTCCAGCACGCGCTCGACCAGGCCCCGCGCAGCGGCCCCGACGAGTGGCTGTGGCTGCTGCACGACGACAGCAACCCCGCCCCGGGAGCGCTGGACGAGCTGACGACGGCTGCCCACGAGTTCCCCGAGGCGGTGGCGTTCGGCCCCAAGCTGCGTGAGTGGCCGTCGCTGCGCCGGTTGCTCGAGGTCGGGCTGACCATCAGCGGCACCGGCCACCGCGAGACCGGGCTCGAGCGCGGCGAGTACGACCAGGGCCAGCACGACGAGATCCGTCGCGTCCTCGCCGTCAACACCGCCGGGATGCTGGTGCGTCGCGACGTCTTCGAGTCCCTGGGCGGCCTCGACGCCCAGCTGCCGATCTTCGGCAACGACATCGACTTCGGCTGGCGTGCGGCGCTGGCCGGGCACACCACCCTGGTCGTGCCGTCGGCGGTGGTCTTCCACGCCGAGGCCGCCCACCGGGGCGTACGCCGCACCCCGCTGACCGGGCGGCACACCCACTACCAGGAGCGGCGCGCCGCCCTGCTGACCTCCCTGGCCAACGTCTCCTCGCGGCTGCTGCCGTGGCAGTACGTCCGGCTCTTCCTCGGCTCCCTGCTGCGGGTCCTGGGCCTGCTGGCCGTGCGCGCGGTCGGCGAGGCCCTCGACGAGCTGGCCGCGGTGCTCTCGGTCCACGGGCGCCCGCGCCAGGTCGCCGCGGCGCGCCGGTTGCGCGCCGAGCGGCGTGCCGGCGAGGCCGCCGACGTGTCGTCGCTCCTCGCCCCCGCCTGGCTGCCCTACCGGCGTGGCCTGGACGTGGTGTCGGACCTCGCCTCGGCGGCCAGCCTCCAGGCCCAGGACGTCGCCGAACGCCGCCGTGCGGCGCGTGAAGGTGCCGCGCTGGCCGCCGGTCAGCCGGTGCGTCGCCCAGAGCCGCAGGACGACGAGGAGGAGCTCCTGGCCGACTCGGGGTGGGTGGCCCGGTTCTTCACCAACCCGGTCGCCGTCGTGCTGGTGCTCGCGGGTGTCCTGTCCGTGGTGGCGGGGCGCGAGGCGTTCGGCACCATCGTCGGCGGCGCCCTGTCGCCGATCCCCGAGTCGGCCGGCGCTTGGTGGCGCCTGCACGCCGAGTCGTGGCACCCGTTGGGTGTCGGCACCGCGGTGCCGGCGCCGGCGTACGTCCTGCCGTTCGCCGCCGCGGCCACGGTGCTGCTGGGCGAGACCGGGCTCGTGGTCTCGGCCCTGATGCTGCTGGCCGCTCCCGTCGCCGGCTGGGGGGCCTGGCGGCTGCTGCGCGTGGTGGGTCACCTCGTCGACCCGGCAGGACTGTCGCGCTGGCTGCTGCTGTGGGGATCGGTGACCTACGCCCTCGTCCCGGCCACGTCCGGGGCCTGGGGAGAGGGACGCTTCGGCATCGTCGCGGTGGCGGCGCTGCTGCCGTGGGTCGCCCACGCCGCCCTCGGCTTCGTCGACCCCGACCGTGACCGGCGCTGGCGCGCCGCCTGGCGCACCGCCCTGCTGCTGGCCCTCGGCACCGCGTTCGTGCCCGGGTTCTGGCCCTTCGCACTGCTGGCCACCGCCGTGGTCCTCGGTGTCGCCGCCTTCATCTCGCTCCGCCTGCTGCGTGAGCGCGACAGCTGGGGGCCTCCGGTCGTCGCGGTCGCCGCCACCCCGGTGCTGCTGGGCGAGACCGGGCTCGTG
>JAJPEO010000127.1 GCA_021166815.1 Nocardioides sp. | reverse complement strand
CTTGCGCACCACCTGGCGATCGGGCTCGGGGAGCCCCCGCTCACGGCACAGACGTGCGAAGTCCAGCTCGGCCAGGCTCCGGGCGCCACCGAGGAGGTCGGAGACCACCTCCCGCAGCTGCGCCAGGCGCGGCGCCTTCTTGATCCTCAGCAGCGCGACCCCGACGGCCTCGGGGGTCACCAGCCCCTGCTGCACCGCCATGGTCACCAGCAGGGCGCCCTGCCGGTGGCTCACCGCCCACAGCGCGCCCCGCACGGCAGCCACGTCGCTGCGCGTGCGTGGCAGCAGTCCGGGAGCGAGGTCGGCGGACGACCAGTGCCGGGTCTGGCGTACGTCGACCAACGCATCGCGGAACACCGGCGCCCCGCGAGGCACCGACACCCGGTGCCGGGCGACGTCGAACCCCTTCAGCCCCGCCGCGACCAGTGACGAGGCGCCGTCCAGCTGGGCTCGCGGGCCGCCGGAGAGGACGGCCGCCCACCACCGCATCTCGTCGGTCAGCGGACCGGTCGTCACGACGACCACGTGGCGTCCCACGGCCTGCCAGCGCGCCGCCCGGACGTTGGCCCGCACCTCGGCCCGGGTGAGCCCGGCCGCGTAGACCTGCCGGCGCGAGACCACCCCCTCCTGCGTCGCCGCGAGCCGCTCGACCCGGCGCCGTCGGGCGTGCCGGATCGAGGCGGGCCGTACGGGTCTGTGCGTCGGTGTCCCCATGTTGGCCAGCGTGGCGGCTCACGGGGTCGTCACGCCCTCCCGGCGACGTCGGCCTGTGGAGGACGCCCCCCCACCGTGCCGGTGGACGGTTGCCGGCCGGCGACGACTCTCCCCGCCAGAAATGCGTCATGCGAAGGAGCACCCATGGGTGCGCCTTCGCATGACGGATGTCGGGGCCGGAGGAGCCCAGCAGGACTCAGCCGAAGCGGCCCGAGATGTAGTCCTCGGTGCGCTGGTCGGAGGGGTTGGAGAAGATGGTGTTGGTGAGGTCGTACTCCACCAGCTGGCCGGTGCGGTTGCCCGTGGTCTTGTCGGGCTTGGCGGTGAAGAACGCCGTACGGTCCGAGACGCGCGCGGCCTGCTGCATGTTGTGGGTGACGATCACGATGGTGTAGTCGTCCTTGAGCTCCAGCATCAGGTCCTCGATGCGGGCGGTGGCGATCGGGTCCAGCGCCGAGCACGGCTCGTCCATGAGGATCACGTCGGGCTTGGTCGCGATCGTACGAGCGATGCACAGGCGCTGCTGCTGACCGCCCGAGAGGCCGATGGCCGACTGCTTGAGCTTGTCCTTGACCTCATCCCACAGGGCGGCGCCGCGCAGCGCCTCCTCGACCAGGTCGTCCATGCTGTCGACCTTCATGCCCGTGACGCGGGGGCCGTAGGCGATGTTGTCGTAGATCGACTTCGGGAACGGGTTGGGCTTCTGGAACACCATGCCGATGTGGGTGCGGACCGCGATCGGGTCGACGTCCTTGGCGTAGATGTTCTGGCCGTGGTACGTCACCTCACCCTCGACGCGGGCGCCGGGCACCAGGTCGTTCATGCGGTTGAGGCAGCGCAGGACCGTCGACTTGCCGCACCCGGACGGGCCGATGAGCGCGGTGATCTCGTTGCGGCCGAAGGCCAGGTCGACGTCGTGAACGGCGTGGAAGTCGCCGTAGAAGACGTTGAGGGCCTTGGTCTCCATGACCGGGTCGGGCGGGAGCTTCGGCAGCGGCTCGTGGCCGGCCTGGGAGACGAACGTGGTCATGGGGGCCTCGCTGTGGGGGGTGTGGGTGCCGTTGGCGGTGGCCTCGGCGGGCATCTTGCTCATGGGTGTCACCAGGACCTTTGGAACTTGTTGCGGATGAAGATGGCCAGGGCGTTCATGCCCAGGATCAGCACCAGCAGGACGATGATGGCTGCCGATGCGGCCACCTGGTACTCCAGCTGTGACATGGCGCTGAGGTTGTAGATCTGGATGGGCAGCGCGGTCACCTTGCTCTCGATCCCCGTGGGGTCGTCGCGGACGGTGGCCAGGCCGAGGATCAGCAGCGGGGCCGCCTCCCCGATGGCGCGCGAGAGGCCGAGGATGGTGCCTGTGGCGATGCCCGGGACCGCGCTCGGCAGGGTGTTGCGCCACGTGGTCTGCCAGACGGTCGCGCCCAGCGCGAGCGAGCCGTGCCGGATGTCGGAGGGCACCGCGCGGATCGCCTCGCGGGTGGTGATGATGACCACCGGCAGGATCAGCAGGGCCAGCGCGAACGCCCCGCCCAGCACGATCCCCTTGTAGACGTAGCCCAGCAGGCCCATGATCGCGACGGCGAGCATGCCGTAGATGATCGACGGCACGGCGGCGAGGTTCTGCAGGTTGATCTCGATGATCCGCGCCACGCGGGACTTCTTGTCCGCGAACTCCTCGAGGTAGACCGCCGCGCCGATGCCGAGCGGGATCGCCATCAGGGCCGTGGTCGCCATCAGCCAGACCGAGCCGAGGATGCCGGCACGGAAGCCGGTCCCGTCACGGTTGATGCGGGACTCGTACTCGGTGAACAGCTGCAGGTCGAAGCGCGGAGCGCCGGCGATCGCGGTGTCGATGATCAGCGCCAGCAGCACCACGACACCGAAGAACAGCGAGAACCACAGGGCGCCGAGGAAGACCATGGACCGTACGTCGCGGTCCTTGCTCTTGCCGGTGAGCGATGCGGTGACGGCGTCGGAGGCCGTACGGGTTGCGAGACTCATCAGTACGCCTGCCTGAACCGTCGGACGATTGCGATCGAGATCGCGTTGATGACGAAGGTGACGACGAACAGCAACAGGCCGACCGCGAACAGCATGTTGTAGTCGGCCGACCCGACCGGGTTCTCGCCCTGGGCCGTGATCGCGATGAAGGCCGTCATCGTCATGTGGGGCTCGCTCGGGTCGAGCGAGTTGTTCTTCACCGCGCCGCCGGCCATCGTCACGATCATCGTCTCGCCGACCGCGCGGGAGAGCCCGAGCACGATGGCGGCCGCGACACCGGAGAGGGCCGCGGGCAGCACGACGCGCAGCGTCGTCTGCATCCGGTTGGCCCCCATGGCCAACGAGCCCTGCCGCAGCGCCTGCGGCACCGCGGAGAGCGCGTCCTCGGAGCGCGAGGCGATCGTGGGGATGATCATCACGCCGAGCACGAGGCCCGCGGCCCACGAGTTGGTGAAGTTGACCTCCAGGCCCAGCCAGCCCTGCAGCACCACCGGGGTGATGAAGAAGAGCGCGAAGAAGCCGTACACGACCGACGGCACGCCGGCCAGCAGCTCCACGGTGGGCTTGAGCCACTTGCGCGCCCGCGGCGAGGCGTACTCGGAGAGGTACATCGCCGCGCCCAGGCCCAGCGGGACAGCCAGTGCCAGCGCGATGACGGTGGTCAGGAAGGTGCCGATCAGCAGCGGGATCACCGCCGCCCGGACACCGCGACCACCCTGGTCGTGCAGCGAGAAGAAGTCACCGATCGGCACCTGGTCGAAGAACGACAGGGCCGGGCCGAGGACGGCCGCGATGATGCCGAACGTGATGAGGACCGACAGGCCCGCGGACAGCGCGAGCGAGAGCTTGATCAGCGTCTCGCCCGGCCGGGGGCGCGGGCTGAGGTCAGGCGGGGACGCGGGCAGACCCGCCCCCGACGGGGGCGGGCCTGCCACGGTGGCGCTGGGTGCCATGAGAGTGTCCTGGGCTCCGATCAGCCCTTGATGCCGGCGAGGGCATCCTGGGTCGCGGAGTAGTCCTCGTCGTTGAGCGGGATGTAGGCCGCGGTCTCGGCGATCGTCTCGAGGTTCTCGATGTAGAAGTCGACGTACTCGGCGACGGCCGCGTTGTCGTTGTACTTCGCGTTGTTCACGTAGATGAACAGCGGGCGGGCCAGCGGGGTGTACTCCCCGGCCTGGGCGGTCTCGGCGGACGGGGCGACGCAGCCGTTGCCGTCGTCGATCGAGAGGGCCTTCACCTTGTCGGCGTTCTCCTCGTAGTAGGTGTAGCCGAAGAAGCCCACCGAGCCCTCGGTGCCCGCGACGCCCTGGACCAGGATGTTGTCGTCCTCGGAGACCTCGAAGTCGTCACGCAGCGCCTCGGAGTCGTGCTCGACGACGTCGGCGGCCATGTAGTCGTAGGTGCCGGAGTCGGTGCCGGGGATGAAGCCCGCGATCTCCTGGTCGGGGAAGGACGCGTCGAGGTCCTTCCAGTTCGTGACCTTCGAGCCGGGCTCGAACAGCGTGACGAGCTGGTCGGTGGTGAGGCAGTCGACCGCGAGGTCGGGGTGCGTCACGACGGTGAGGGCGTCGGTGGCGACGAGCAGCTCGGTGTAGTCGATTCCGGCGTCGGCGCACACCGCGGCCTCCTCGTCCTTGATCGGACGGGACGCGTCGGAGATGTCGGTCTGCCCGGCGCAGAACTTCTCGAAGCCACCACCGGTGCCGGAGAACCCGACGGAGGTCTCGATCGAGTCGTTCTCCTCCTTGAGCATCTCAGCGGCGGTGTCGGACATGGGGTAGACGGTCGAGGAACCGTCGACGGCAACCTTGCCGGCCACACCCTCGCCATCGGCGGAGTTGTCACCGCCGCCGCACGCGGCGAGGGTGAGGACCAGTGCGGCAACGCCGGGGACGACCACCCGGCGGAAAGAAGTGCGCTTCACTTCGATAGCTCCTGAGGCTCTGTGAACTGCTGACGTCGGTGACGCTAGGCACCACAGGAGAACGGCTACCGCGGCGTAGGTGAACGCGGAGTGAACTCACCCCATCACCTTGGTTGCCCCCAGCCGGAGATGAGACGACGGTCACATGAACAAGCCCGGGTCGCCTTGACGCCGCGCGCCGGGAGCGCTCCGGAACGCGCTCCCGCTCAGCCTCAGGGCCGGTAGCCCTCCGCCGCGACCACGCGCCCCTTGCGGTGGTGCACGACCAGGAGGTCGGCGGGCCGGAGCTCCACGTCCGGCGCCCCCAGGGCGTCGAGCACGGTCGGCAGCACCGGGCGGTGCGTGCACACCACCACGGGCTCGCGCGCGTCGACGAGGGTGTCGAGCAGGTCGACGACACCGTCGGTCGTCGCGTCCTCCTCGCTCAGCACGTCGTACGCCGTCAGCGGGCAACCGCTCGACGTGGCGTACGGCCGCACGGTGTCGAGGCAGCGGGTGCTGGAGGAGGTGTGCACGCCGGTCACCCCGAAGGCGTCAAGCAGTGCCACAAGACGGCGCGCCTGCGCCTCACCCTCGTCCGTCAGCGGCCGGAGCCGCTCCTCGCCCGACCACGCCTTGCGCCTGACCGCCTCGCCGTGGCGCACGACCACCCCCGGCCACCGCTCCCCGCGCACCGCGCGCGCCTGGGCCAGGGTGGCGCCGCCACCGCGCTACCTCAGCACCGACCGGGCCCTCCCCCAGGGGCCCCCCGCGCC
>JAJPEO010000117.1 GCA_021166815.1 Nocardioides sp. | reverse complement strand
GTCACGAAGGCCTCGTCCATGTGGCGCCACTCGGCGCCGACCGAGGCGCCGAGCCGCAGCCCCAGCCCGTCGTCGTACGTCGACCCGAGCGTCCACAGCTTCGAGCCCAGGGTCGGCGTGTGCTCGGCCACCATGTCCGGGTTCATGACGAAGCCGCCGGCGGCCAGGACCACTGCGTGCGCGCGGACGTGACCGGTGTCGGTGAAGTGGCGCCAGGCGACGCCCACGACCCGGTCGCCGTCGACGACGAGGTTCGTCGCGCCGGTCTCGTAGCGGACCTCGACGCCTGCCTCCTCGCAGCGCTCGCGCAGCAGGTCCATGACCAGCTGGGTGCCGCCGGTGTCGCCGGGCACGGGCACCTTGTGGCCGCGGGGCGCCGGCACGGCCTGGTCGCGGTAGGGCCAGACCTTCTCGTTGCCGGTGTACATCAGGCCCTCGGTGCCGGGCTGGATGACGTTCTTCTCGGCGTAGTAGGAGCGCTCGAACTCGAAGCCGAGGTCCTCCAGCCAGTCCAGGTGCTCGGCCGACCCCTCGGCGTAGAGGCGGATCTTCTCCTCATCGGGGTCGGGGGAGACGGCCATGAGGAAGCGGAACATCTCCTCGGGGGAGTCGTCCTGACCGGTGGCCTTCTGCACCGCGGTGCCCCCGCCGAGGTAGAAGTGCCCGCCGCTCATGGCCGAGGTGCCGCCGTGCACGGCAGCGCGCTCCAGCAGCAGGACACGGGCTCCGCCGCGCGCGGCCTCGAGAGCCGCGCACCCGCCGGCCATGCCGAAGCCGACGACGACGACGTCGTACTGCTCGGTGTCGGCGGGCAGGGATGAGGCGGGCACGACTTCGGGGAGGGCGGTGCCGGACGCGGTCTCGGGGGTCTCGCTCACGCGTGCATGGTAGAACACGTTCCAGTTCTGCGGGAGTCCGTGAGGGATAGGATCCGTCCGTACCCGAGCCGCAGACGAGGTGAGCGTGACCTTCGACGTCCACCAGCTCGACGTGTTCGTCCTGGTCGGGGCACTGGTCACCCTCCTGGCGATCCTCGCGGTGCGACTCTCCTCCGGGGCCGGGCTGCCCTCGCTGCTGATCTACCTGCTCATCGGCGTCATCATCGGCGAGAGCCCGCTCCCGATCGACTTCGCCGACAACCAGATGGCCCACGCACTGGGCTTCGCCGCGCTGGCGCTGATCCTCGCCGAGGGCGGCCTGACCACCGACTGGCGCGAGACGAGGTCGAGCACGCCGCTCGGCATCGTCCTGGCCACCGTCGGCGTCGCGGTCTCGATCGCGGTGGTCGCGGTCACCACCCACTACCTCCTCGGCTTCCCGTGGGAGCTCGCCGTACTGCTGGGTGCGGTGTGCTCGCCGACCGACGCCGCCGCGGTCTTCTCGGTGCTGCGCACGGTGCCGCTGCCCCGGCGGATCTCGGGTGCGCTCGAGGCCGAGTCCGGCCTCAACGACGCGCCCACCGTCGTCGTGGTCAGCGCGATCTCCACCGGGGCCCTGCGTGAGGGGGGCGTGCTGCAGGTCGCCGGCATCGTGGTGTTCGAGCTGTCCGTGGGCGTGCTGGTCGGCGCCGCGGTCGGCATGGCGGGCGCCTGGTTGATGCGCCGCGCGGCCCTTCCGTCATCCGGTCTCTACCCGCTCGCCGTCCTGTCCCTGTCGTTCATCGCCTACGGCGGCGCCGCCGCGGTGCACGCCTCCGGCTTCGCCGCGATCTACGTCGCCGCGGTCATCCTCGGCAACAGCGAGCTGCCGCACCGTGTCGCCACCCGGTCGTTCTCCGAGGGGCTGGCCTGGCTCGCGCAGATCGGGCTGTTCGTCATGCTCGGCCTGCTGCTGGAGGCCGACCGCATCACCCTGACCGTCGTCGCCCAGGCGCTGGTCACGGGGCTGGTGCTGACCCTCGTCGCGAGGCCGCTGTCGGTCCTGGTCAGCTCCGCCGTACGGCCGATGCCCCTGCGCGAGTCCGCCTTCATCTCGTGGGCGGGCCTGCGTGGTGCTGTGCCGATCGTCCTCACCACGATCCCGCTCGCGGAGGGGGTGTGGCACGCCACCGAGCTCTTCGACATCGTGTTCGTGATGGTGGTCGTCTTCACGGTGCTGAGCGGGCCGACCCTTCCCTTGGTGGCGCGCCTGCTGGGGGTCAGCACCGGCTCGGAGCCCCGCAACCTCGAGGTCGAGGTCGCGCCGCTCGACCGCGTCGCCGCCGACCTGCTGCAGGTCTCGATCGTCAAGCCGTCACGGATGCACGGCGTCGAGATCGGCGAGCTGCGCCTGCCGCGCGGTGCGTCGGTGTCGCTCATCGTGCGGGAGGGGGAGGTCATCGTCCCCGCGCCGCGCACGGTGCTGCGCCACGGCGACGACCTGCTCGTGGTGACCCCGCGCCGGCTGCGGGAGAAGACCGAGCACCGGCTCACCAGCATCTCGGTCCACGGGCGCCTGGCCCGCTGGAACGCCGAGCCGGAGGCCTGACGCGACTCAGTCGGCCGACGTGGCCTTGCAGAAGGTGGCGTCGGTCTTCGCCTTCACCCGCTCGACCTTCTTCTTGCGCAGCTCCTCGAAGTCGCTGCCGACCACCACGACGACGCCCGGGCCCAGGGCGTCACCGCTGACCACGCGCGCGCGGCGGAACTGCCGCTTGACCAGCGCCACAGCGGGGTTGTCGGGGTCATCAGCCCAGATCTCCGTACGCCGCACCTGCTTGGGCGCGTTGTCGGTGGTGCCGGCGACGAAGCCACGCTCCACGAGCAGGTCCTGGGTCTGGCCCGCGAGGTTCCTGCGACGGGTGCCGTTGAACACGCTCACGACGACCTGGTCGCGCAGCACCACGTCCCCCGCCGAGACCTGGGTGTCGACGCAGATCGGCACCTCCTCCTCCTTCGGGAAGGGCTGGGTCAGCGCCGCCCAGCCCCACGTGCCGCCCACGACCACCAGCGCGACGAGGGTGGCCAGGGTCAGGCCGGAGCGCATCCCCGGGGTCACTGGTCGTCCATCTGGAGCACCCGGGCGTGGAGCACGGCCCGCTGGTGCAACGCGGCGCGCAGCGCCCGGTGGAGCCCGTCCTCGAGATAGAGGTCGCCCTTCCACGAGACCACGTGGGCGAACAGGTCGCCGTAGAACGTGGAGTCCTCGTCGAGGAGGAGGTCGAGCCGGAGGGTGTCCTTGGTGGTGACGAGCTCGTCGAGGCGGACCTGGCGTGGCGGCACGTCCGCCCAGTCCCGGGGCCCGAGGTGGTGGTCCGGGTACGGCCGTCCGTCACCCACGCGCTTGAAGATCACGCCGTGACTATATCGACGCACCCGAGCCCGCCCCCCCGGGCTGACTAGGCTCTGGCCATGACCGAGACCCCGGAGCAGACTCCCGAGCAGGCGCCCGACCCGATCGCCACGGCGGTGGCGCCCGGCTACCGGTTCGAGGGGCCGGCGCTGGAGCTGGGTGGGCTGATGCTCGACGCCGAGAACCTCGGCGACGTCCAGATCAGGATCCCCCTCGGCATGCTCAACCGCCACGGCCTCGTCGCCGGCGCCACCGGCACCGGCAAGACCAAGACCCTCCAGCTGCTGGCCGAGCAGCTGAGCGCCAACGGCGTCCCGGTCTTCGCCGCCGACATCAAGGGCGACCTGTCCGGCCTCGGCGTCCCCGGCGAGGGCGGCGAGAAGATCACCTCCCGCGCGGCCTCGGTGGGCCAGCAGTGGACGGCGACCGGCTTCCCGACCGAGCTGTACGCGATCGGTGGGCAGGGGATCGGCGTACCGGTCCGTGTGACGATGAGCGCCTTCGGCCCGACTCTGCTTGCGAAGGTGCTGGGCCTCAACGACACCCAGGAGTCCTCCCTCGGCCTGGTGTTCTACTACTGCGACCGCAACGGCCTGCCGCTGCTCGACCTGGCCGACCTGCGCGCGGTCCTGCAGTACCTCACCGGCGACGAGGCCGGGAAGGCCGAGCTCAAGACCATCGGCGGCCTGTCCCCGCAGACCGCGGGCGTGATCCTGCGTGAGCTGGTGGCCTTCGAGGCCCAGGGCGCGGACGTGTTCTTCGGAGAGCCCGAGTTCGAGACCTCCGACTTCCTGCGCCTCACCCCCGACGGCAAGGGCGTCATCAGCCTGCTCGAGCTCCCGAACCTGCAGGACCGCCCGGCGCTGTTCTCGACGTTCCTCATGTGGCTGCTCGCCGACCTCTTCCACGACCTCCCGGAGGAGGGCGACCTCGACAAGCCCAAGCTGGTCTTCTTCTTCGACGAGGCGCACCTGCTGTTCCGCGACGCGTCGAAGGGCTTCCTCGACCAGATCGCCCAGACGGTCCGCCTGATCCGCTCCAAGGGCGTCGGCGTCTTCTTCGTGACCCAGTCGCCGACCGACGTCCCGGACGAGGTGCTCGCCCAGCTCGGCTCCCGCGTGCAGCACCAGCTGCGCGCCCACACGCCCAACGACGCCAAGGCCCTCAAGGCGACCGTCAACACCTACCCCGAGAGCGCGTACGACGACCTCGGCGAGGTCATCACCTCCCTCGGGATCGGCGAGGCCGTGGTCACCGTGATGAACGAGCGCGGTGCCCCCACGCCGGTCGCCTGGACCCGCCTGCGGGCGCCGGAGTCACTGATGGACCCGGCTCCCACCGCCGACATGGAGGCCGCGGTCAAGGCCTCGCCACTGACGGCGAAGTACGCCACGGCCGTCGACCGCGAGTCGGCCCGCGAGCTGCTGGCCAAGAAGCTCGAGGCGGGCGCCCGCAAGGCCGAGGAGGACGCGCGGATCAAGGAGATGGCGCGCGAGCAGAAGAACGAGCGGGTCCGCGAGAAGGCGAGCAAGCCCGCCAAGGAGCAGGACAGCATGCTCGAGAAGGTCGTGAAGTCCAGTGCGTTCAAGGACTTCGCCCGCACGGCCGCGCGGGAGATCGCCCGCGGCATGTTCAAGTCCGGTCGACGCTGACGTCACAGAGGGGGATCGGATCATGGGCGCTGCCGAGGACCTGCTCGACATCGAGCACATCCGCCAGCTGAAGTACCGCTACTTCCGTCATCTCGACACCAAGGACTGGCACGGCGTCGCCTCGTGCTTCGTCCGCGAGGCCACCGCGGGCTACCCGCAGCGCGAGTGCGGCAGCCGCGACGAGATCATCGCCTTCCTCAGCGAGTCGATGGTCCCCGACCTCGTGACGATGCACCACGGCCACCACCCGGAGATCGCCGTGGACGGCGACCACGCCACCGGCACCTGGTACCTCCACGACAAGGTGATGGTCGCGGCGTACGACTTCGGCCTCGAGGGCGCGGCGATCTACACCGACCGCTACGTCCGCACCGACGCCCCCGACCTCGGTGGCTGGCGCATGTCGCACACCGGCTACCAGCGGGTCTTCGAGGCCACGTGGTCGCTCTCGGCGGTCCAGGGCTTCACCGTGGCCCAGGGCGAGATCTCGCGCGGGCCTGCATCGGGCGGTGAGTGAGCCACATTTCGTACGGGGTGTCGTCGGGGCGCGGTGAGTGAGCCACATTCCGCGAGCCCGAAATGTGGGTGGGTCACCGCTCCCGGCAGCCCACCCCCGCAGCGGTGGGTGAGCCACATTCCGTACGGCCTGAATGTGGCTCACTCACCGCTCCGGAGCGAGCAGGGGGCGTCACATCGTGGGCTCGACCCAGACCAGCTGTGCGGTCTCGGTGCCGCGGTCGCGGGTGACCACGCGGGCGCGGCCGGGGTCGGCCGGCGCGGGGCGCAGGTTGCCGATCAGGGCGCCCTCGTCGCGGGGGCCCGAGAGCATGACGCCGGGCATGGCGAGGTCGCGCAGCGACTGGATCACGGGCTCGTACACCGCCCGCGACGCACCACCCGTACGCCGAGCCACGACGACGTGGAGTCCCACGTCGCGCGCCTGGGCGAGCAGGGGCTGCAGCACCGCCGCGGGGGAGGACTGCTGGGTCGCGACGAGGTCGTAGTCGTCGATCACGACGAACACCTCGGCGCCCGTCCACCACGACCGGCTGCGGAGCTGGTCGGGGGTGACGTCGGGGCCGGGGATGCGGCCCTCGAGGTAGGTGGCGATGTCCTTGAGCGTCGGGGTCGCCTGGGTCGCGGAGGTGAGGTAGTTGAGGAGGTACTCGTCGGGCACCTCGCCCAGGAGCGAGCGCCGGTAGTCGACCAGCACGATCTGGGCCTCCTTCGGCGAGCGCGTGCGCATGACCTCCTGGACGTAGGCCCGCAGCAGCGTGCTCTTGCCGGACTGGCCGTCGCCGAAGACGAGCAGGTGCGGCTCGGCGTCGACGTCGAGCGCGACCGGGGCCAGCTCCTTCTCGTTGATGCCGAGCAGCAGGTGGCGCTCGGGGACGAGGCGCCGGCGCGCGTCCTCGCGCACCTGGTCGAGGCTGATGAGCTCGGGCAGCAGGCGCAGCTTGGGTCCGACCGGGCCACGCCACGCCGCGACGGCGCGGTCGACGAGGTGCTCCACGCCGTCGCCGAGGGTCGCGGCGTCGCCGTCGCCGTCGATGCGGGGCAGGCCGCCGAGGAAGTGCAGCTTCGACGGCACGATGCCGCGCCCCGGCCGCCCGGTGGGCACGAGCGCGGCGACCTTGCGGTCGATCTCGGAGTCGAGCGGGTCGCCGAGGCGCAGCTCGAGCTTGGAGCCGAAGACGTCGCGCAGGGCAGCGCGGTAGTCCGACCAGCGCGTCGAGGCGGTGACGACGTGGAGGCCGAAGGTCAGGCCGCGCGCCGCGAGCTGCTGGATCTCCATCTCGAGGTCGTCGAACTCCGCGCGCAGCGTGCTCCACCCGTCGATGACCAGGAACACGTCGCCCCAGCCGTCGTCGGCGCGGCCCTGGGCGCGACGCGAGCGGTAGGTCTCGATCGAGTCGATGCCCTGCTCGCGGAAGTAGGTCTCGCGGCGGTCGACGATGCCGACCACCTCGGCCAGCACGCGGCGTACGACGTCGGGCTCCGAGCGGGTCGCCACCCCGGACACGTGGGGCAGGCGCGCCAGCGGCGCGAACGCGCCGCCACCGAAGTCGAGCACGAAGAACTGCGACTCCAGTGGCGTCGTCGTCAGCGCCATGCTGGTCACGATGGTGCGCAGCAGGGTGCTCTTGCCCGAGCGCGGGCCGCCGACGACGGCGACGTGGCCTGCGGCGCCGGTGAGGTTGAGAGTCATCGTGTCGCGGCGCTGCTCGCGCGGCCGGTCGACGGTGCCGAGGGGGATGACCAGGCCGGGGACGTTGCGCCACTGGTGGGAGACCAGGCCCAGGTCGGGGTCCTCGACGAGGTCGGGCATGAGCTCGTCGAGCGTGTCCGGCACGTCGAGCGGGGGCAGCCACACCTGGTGGGCGGCGGGACCCTTGCCGACCATGCGGGTGACGGCGATGTCGAGGAGCGACGGCTGCTCGCCCTGCTGGGGAGTGGGCGCCGCGGGTGCCACGTCGTCGGGCTCGACCAGGTCGAGCGAGTGCACCTCGGAGATCGTGAACGGCAGGATGCCGCGGATCACGCCGCCCTCGTCGCGGGTCACGCGGGCGCGCGCCGACGGCGGCCCGGAGACGTACGCCGCCTTGAACCGCAGCAGGGTCGACTGGTCGGGCTTGAGGTAGCCCAGTCCCGGCACGGCCGGGAGCTCGTACGCGTCCGGCACGCCCAGCACCGCGCGGGACTCGCCGGCCGAGAAGGTCCGCAGGCCGACGCGGTAGGACAGGTGGGACTCCAGACCCCGCAGCCGGCCCTCCTCCAGGCGCTGGGAGGCCAGCAGCAGGTGCAGGCCGAGCGAGCGGCCCAGGCGGCCGATGGCGACGAAGAGGTCGATGAACTCGGGCTTCGCCGAGAGCATCTCGGAGAACTCGTCGACGACGATGAACAGCGACGGCAGCGGCTCGAGCGGCTCGCCGTTGGCGCGGGCCTTCTCGTAGTCGCGGATCGAGGAGTAGTTGCCCGCCTCGCGCAGCAGCTCCTGGCGGCGCGTCATCTCGCCGGACAGGGCGTCCTGCATGCGGTCGACGAGGGTGAGCTCGTTGGCGAGGTTGGTGATCACGGCCGAGACGTGGGGCATGTCGGCCATGCCCGCGAAGGTCGCGCCGCCCTTGAAGTCGACGAGCACGAGGTTGAGCTGCTCGGAGGAGTGGGTCATGACCAGCCCGAGCACCAGGGTGCGGAGGAACTCCGACTTCCCGGAGCCGGTGGCACCGATGACCAGCCCGTGCGGGCCCATGCCCTGCTGGGCGGACTCCTTGATGTCGAGGTGCACCAGCCCGCCGTTGTCGCCGATGCCGATGGGTACGCGCAGCCGGTCGCGCGCGGGCCGTGGGAGCCACGCGGTGGCGGGGTCGAAGGAGTGGATGTCGCCGAGGCCCAGCAGGTCCATGTGGTCGGGCGTCGCAGTGGTGATGTCGACGGTGCCGCCGCCGGAGCTGGACTCGACGGAGGCGGTCTTGAGCGGTGCGAGCCGTCGGGCGAAGGCCTCCGCGGTGGCGAGGTCGCACTGGTCGGCGAGCGCCTTGACGGGCTCCCCACGCAGCCGTACGGCCACCATCGGCACCTTGCCCTGCTCCATCGGCGCGTCGGCGAACTGCAGCCGCAGCCTGGTGGCGTCCTCGAGCTCGCCCCACCGCGCGGGCAGGTCGAGCAGGGTCACGCCGTGGAGGCCGTCGGGCGGGACCACGTGGTTGCCGGGCGGCAGGTGGCCGCCGTCGATGACCAGCAGGATGTGTGGCGTCGCGGGCCGTTCGTCGGCGCCGAAGCGGGGACGGTCGCCGAGGTCGGGCGGCAGCAGCGCGCCGAGGTCCTCGAGCGACGTGGACACCATGCGCATCGGGCCGACCGCGTCGGCCTCGCGGGTGCTCTGGGCGTGGGGCAGCCACTTGACCCAGTCCCAGTGGGTGAGGTTCTGCTCGGAGGTGAGCACCGCCAGGACGAGCTGGTCGGGGTTGTGGAAGGCGGTCGCCGAGCAGATCAGCGCCCGCGCGGCGGACCGTGCCTCCTCCTCGTCGCCGCAGATCTCGATGCGGTCGAAGGCGCGCAGGTCGATCGCCGCGGGGAGGTCTGGCTGCTGGCGGTGGACGACCAGCAGCCGGTGCAGGGCCGAGGCGGCGGCCGGGTCGACCTGGTCGATGGGCGCGGTCTCCGGGGGCACCAGCTCCAGCGAGAGCGGCTGGGAGCACAGGCCGTAGCGCACCTGCAGGAAGTGGGGGTCGGAGACGGCGTTCTCCCAGAGCCGGGTGCGTTCCTCGGCGATGGCCGGCAGGGCGCTGGGGTCGGGGTGTCGCCAGCTGAGGGCGCGGCGCTGCTGGTCGGCGGCCTGCCGGGCGACCTTGCGGATCGTGCCGAGGTAGCGCAGGTACTCGGTGCGCGACCCGGTGACCTGCTGGGCGCGCTGCTTACGCTGCCGGTCGATCTGGACGATGATGAAGCCGAGCGTGGCGAACAGGAACATGCCCGCGGCCAGGAAGCTGCGGCCGCGGTTGGCGCCACCCATGGTCGCCACGAGCACGATGGAGCCGAGGCTGCCGAGCATCG
>JAJPEO010000113.1 GCA_021166815.1 Nocardioides sp. | reverse complement strand
GAGGTGGGAGCGGGGTCGTACGCCGGGGTCTCCGGGGGACGCGGCGACGGCGGCGGGGTCGGGACGTAGGAGGACTGCCAGTTGCCGCTGTCCTTGTTGCCGCTGAGCTTCTTGAAGAGCACGCCGGCGATCGCGGCCAGTCCACCCAGCAGGAGCAGCTTCTTGAGCTTGCCGCCCTTGTGCTGGGGCTCGGGCTCGGTGCCCTTGATCTCCGCGACCTTGGCCGCGGCGATGTCACGACCCACGGCGGCCTTGGCCGCAGCGATGTCGCGAGCAACGGCAGCCTTCTCGGCAGTCCGGGACTTGCCCTCGGCGATCAGCGGCACGGCACGCTCGCGTGCGTCGGCCAGCGCCGGCCCAGCCTTCGCCTTGGTCTGCTCCAGCGCGTTCTCGAGCTGTGGCTTCACGGCGTCCGAGACCTGCTCGACGACGTCCTGGGCCTTGTCCAACAAGGTCTTCTTCCGGCGGAAGGGCATTCGTCTACCTCCTGGTGGATGTGCCACCCATCTCACCACGCCCGCCAAGCGCGGACCAGCCCCGTCCGGGTGGGAGGGGCGTGGCTCACCCGCGGTGGGTGCCGCGTGGCAGGATCGTGGGCGTACACGTGACATCCCCTCTGAGAGGCACACCCATGGCGGACCCCAAGGCCACCCTCAAGACCAACCGCGGTGACATCGTCATCAACCTGTTCCCCAACCACGCTCCTGAGACGGTCGACAACTTCATCGGTCTCGCCGAGGGCACCAAGGACTACAAGGACGACGCCGGTCGCAGCGGTGAGAAGTACTACGACGGCCTCGGCTTCCACCGGGTCATCGACGGCTTCATGATCCAGGGCGGCTGCCCGCTCGGCACCGGCACCGGCGGCCCGGGCTACACCTTCAAGGACGAGCCCCACCCCGAGCTGGTCTTCGACAAGCCCTACCTCCTCGCGATGGCCAACGCCGGCCCGGGCACCAACGGCTCGCAGTTCTTCATCACCGTGACCCCGACCGCGTGGCTGAACTTCAAGCACACGATCTTCGGCGAGGTCGCCGACCAGGCCAGCCGCGACGTCGTCGACGCGATCGCCAAGACGCCCACCGGCGCCATGGACCGCCCGGTCGACCCGGTGGTCATCGAGTCGGTCACGATCGAGCGCTGAGCGTCCCGATCCCCCGATGAACGACGCGTCCCCGGCCGGTGTGCCGACCTGTTATCGGCACCCCGGCCGGGAGACCTGGATCCGCTGCCAGCGCTGCGAGCAACCGATCTGCCCCGACTGCATGCGTGATGCGGCGGTGGGCTTCCAGTGCCCCGACTGCGTGCGCCAGGGCGCGCGCGAGACCCGCCAGATCACGGCCCTCTACGGGGGGAAGCGCAGCGGTGACCCGAGGCTGACGTCGTACGTCCTCATCGCGATCAACGCGATCATCTGGCTGGTCATCTCGGCCACCGGCGGCGCACGCTCCCGCCTGGTCGAGCTGCTGGCGCTGGTGCCGGCGGGCCAGTGCGGCTCGGTCGCCCAACCCGACGCCTACTACCCCGCGATCACCTCCGAGGCGCTGTGCCGCGCCCTGCAGGGCGGGGACGGCCTCTGGCGCCCCGGGGTCGCCGACGGGGCGTGGTGGCAGGTCATCACCAGCGCCTTCACCCACGTCGAGATCTGGCACATCGCCCTCAACATGATGGCCCTCTACGTCCTCGGGCCGACGCTCGAGCAGATCATGGGCCGGGCCCGCTTCCTCGCCGTCTACCTCCTGGGCGCCGTCGGCGGCTCCCTCGTCGTGCTGTGGCTCTCCGACGCCACCGGCAGCACCCTCGGCGCCTCGGGCGCCCTGTTCGGCGTGCTCGGCGGGCTGCTCGTGACCTTCACCAAGGCACGCCTCAACACGCAGTGGATCATGCAGAACCTCGTCCTCGCCGCCGTGATCACGATCGTCGGCTGGAGGTTCATCTCCTGGCAGGGCCACCTCGGCGGCTTCCTCGGCGGCGCCGCCGCCGCGGTCGTCATCGCCTTCGCCCCCAAGGCCCGGCGCTCGCTGGTGCAGTGGGCCGGGATCGGCGTACTGCTGGTGGTCCTCCTCGGCCTCGCCCTGCTCCGCGCCGCCGCCCTGGCCTGACGCCCTATCGCCCCGGCGGCGCGGCTCCGGCGGAATCACCGGATAACGGGGGTTCCTTGCGGTTCGCCCCCGTTGCACCGGCCGACAACCGGGAGAAGTGGGGGCGTACGAGCCCCAAGGTGCCCTGTTCTCCATGTTCACCCCCGCTGCAACGGGGGCGAACCCGGCGCTGTGGTGGTTATCCGGTGATTCCACCCCACCGCCCGGGAAGGCCACCGCCGGACCATGAGCGCGTACGGCCACGTTGTCCCCAGCTGTGCACACAGGTGTGGATAACTACACCGATGTAATTCTCCACAGGCGTTGTCCACAGTGTGGAAATCGGATGAGCGACCCCGAAATCGCCACGAGCGGTGAGAGAGCCACCTTTCCTTCCCCAGAAAGGTGGCTCACTCACCGCTCGGGCGGGAGCACGACAACGTCAGAAGGCTATTCCCACTTGGTCGCGAACGAGAAGCCGACCCCCATGAGGGCGATGCCCACGGCGAGGTTCCAGTTGCCGAGGTCGTTGAAGACGGGCACGCGGGACAGGTCGTTGGCGAAGATGTAGTAGAGGATGATCCACACCAGGCCGAGCAGGAAGCAGCTCAGCATCGCGATGACGACGCCCCGGCCGCGGCCCAGCGGGGTCGAGGGGTGCGCGGAGACCATCAGGCCGAGCATGGCCAGGCCCAGGCCGATCGTGTAGTTCCACCGGCCGAGGTCCGCGATGGCCTTCGGTGAGCCGTCGACGGGCGGGAACACACCCGGGTCGGGGCGCACGCTGGTGTAGTACCAGGCGACCCAGGCGATGCCGGCGACGAACAGCAGCAGCGCGATGACGAACCGGACCGTGATGATCGGGGCGCGTTCGGTGGTGATCGCGGTCTTGGCCTTGGACACGGATGCTCCTGGTCTGCGTGGGTGCTGCGGATCGCGTGCGGTCAGGGCGAGGCGCCCATCGGGGGGTTACCTTAGTCGGCATGAGCCCCGGAACCCATGAGCGCCCTCCCGTGCGCCGGGGTTGGCGACTCGGCACGGCCGCGGTGCTGGTGCTCGGGGGTTCCATCTTCGCGGTGAGCGCGGAGCAGAGCGACGGCACCGACCTGCGGGCCGGCCGCCTCACCGACCTGGCCTCGGTCGTCACGGCCGAGCGCGAGCGCACCAACCGGCTGACCGCCCGCGCGGCGGAGCTCAACGTCGAGGTCGAGGAGCTGAGCTCCGGCCTGGCCGACCGCTCGGTGCAGCGCGTACGGACCGAGATCGAGCACCTCCTCGACCCCGCCGGGCTGACCCCGCAGACGGGGCCTGCCGTCCGCGTGACGCTCACCGACGCGCCCGAGGACGCCGCGACCAGCTCCGGCGTCGAGCCCAGGGACCTCGTCGTCCACCAGCAGGACATCCAGGCCGTCGCCAACGCGATGTGGAGCGCCGGGGCGCGCGCGGTCACCATCCAGGGCCAGCGCCTGGTCTCCACCACCGGCATCAAGTGCGAGGGCAGCATCGTCACCCTCCAGGGCGTGCCCTACGCACCGCCCTACGTCATCGTCGGCATCGGCGACGACCTCAACGCGATCCACGCCGCGCTCGACACCGACGAGGCGATCGCGGCCTACCGTGACGACGCGGCCGCGCCGGGCGGCGGCGTCGGCTGGCTGGTCGAGGACCTCGACGAGGAGACCGCCCCGGCCTACGACGGCCTGATCGACGTCAGCTGGGCCACGCCCATCGCAGGCTGAGCCCGCTCACCCACTGCGCGAGGGGCGCGGCTGCGGGCTCTCGGTCGGCAGCGTGGGGCTGTCGGTCGGCGACGGCGACGTGGTGTCGGTCGGCGTGGGCGTCGGCGTGGGCGTCGGCTCCTCGTACGTGGAGATGAAGATCGTGATCGTGTCGCCCTGGTCGGCGGTGCCCCCGGCCGGGCTCTGGCGCACGACGGTGCCCTTGGGCTCGGTCGTCTCGCCGCCGTAGGGGACCGCGTCGGGGGTGAACCCGGCGTCACGGATCGCCTTCTCGGCCTCGGCCTGGGTCATGCCGACGACGTCGGGGACTTCCTCGGGGCCGTCGGACCAGAACACGGTGACCGTGCTGCCGGCCCGCACCCGCGTGCCCTGCGAGGGATCGGTGCGCAGCACCTCGTCGCGGGGCTCGTCGGAGTCCTCCTCGACCATCTTGACCTTGAGGTCGAGGCTCTCCAGGGCGTCGCGGGCGTCCTGCCGCGACGGGCCGACGACGTACGGGACCTCCACCTCGGGCTTGCCCAGCGACACCACGAGGTCGACGGTGCTGCCGGGTGCGGCGTAGGTGTCGCGGTTGGGGGACTGGCGGATGACGTGGTCGGCCTCGACGGTGGCGGAGGCCTCGCGGTCGATCCGGCCGACCTGCAGGCCGGCGTCGACGATCTCGAGGCTCGCCTCGCGCTCGGTGAGGCCGATCAGGTTGGGCACCTGGACATCCTCCGGGGCGCTCTCGAAGAGGCGGGGCAGGAAGAACGCGGCGAGCGCGATGAGGCCCACGACCAGGACGCCGAGGAGGATCAGCAGGGCGTTGCGGCCGGTCGTGTCGTCCTCGTCGTCGGCCGGCGGGCGCGTGGCCGCCATCGTGGTCGTCGCGGTGACCGGCGCGACGGCGGGCACGACCTCGGTCTCGGGCGCCGGCGGCGGCGCCGCGTGGACGGGGTGGCCGGAGAGGTAGCGCTCGATGTCGGAGCGCATCGCCGCCGCGCTCTGGTAGCGGTCCTCGACGCGCTTGGCCAGCGCCTTCATCACGATCGCGTCGACCTCGGGGTCGAGCTGGTCGTCGAGGTCGCTCGGCGGGGGCGCCTGCTCGCGGACGTGCTGCTAGGCCACGGACACCGCGCAGTCGCCCACCAACGGCGGACGCCCGGCGAGGAGCTCGTACAGCAGGCAGCCGGAGTCGTAGACGTCGGA
>JAJPEO010000078.1 GCA_021166815.1 Nocardioides sp. | reverse complement strand
GCGTCGACCTGCAGACCCTGGTCGACACCAGCACCTGGATGGCCGGGCACCTGGGCCGTCCCAGCCCGAGCGCTGTCGTGCGGGCGCTTGGGGCAGAATCCACCCCATGAGTCGCATCGTCCACCTGCACATCGGGGCGCCCAAGACGGGCACGACCTACCTGCAGGACCGACTGATGCTCAACTCCGCGAGGCTCGCCGAGCACGGCGTGACCGTCCCCTCGCAGAACCGCTTCGTCGAGACCGACCTTTTCCACTTCCGCGCCGCGCTCGACCTGCTCGGCCAGGACTGGGGCGGCGCCCCGGGGCACGCGCGCGGGGCCTGGGACACCATGGTCAAGCGGGTGCGCCGCGCCGACGGCAACGTCATCATCAGCCACGAGATCCTGGCCGGCGCCAAGGCCGACAAGATCGCCAAGGCGATGAACGACCTCTCCGGCGCCGAGGTCCACATCGTCTACTCCGCCCGCGACCTCGGCCGCCAGCTCCCCGCCGCCTGGCAGGAGTCGGTCAAGCAGGGCCGCAAGTGGTCCTTCCGGCGCTTCCTCGACAAGGCCGAGCGCGGTCAGACGTGGTTTCGCAGCGCGATGGATCTCCCGACCGTGCTGTCCAGCTGGGGCGCCAAGCTGCCGCCCGAGCGCATCCACGTCGTGACCGTGCCCCACGACCGCGGGCCCAACGGCGACGAGCTGTGGCTGCGCTTCTGCCGGGCCTTCGAGATGCAGCCGGACTGGGCTCCCCTCGACTCCGAGCGCGACAACCGCTCCCTCGGCATCGCCGAGACCTCGCTGCTGCGCCGCCTCAACCGCCGTCTCGAGCTGGGCGTGTGGCGCGACCCGGTCTACGACAGCCTCATCCGCGAGCTGCTGGCCCAGGAGGTCCTGGTCAACCGCAAGACGATGCCGGTGCGGCTCCCGCCCGACCGGTTCGAGTTCGCCGAGCAGCAGGCCGAGCTCTGGATCGACTGGCTCGAGGGCAGCGGGGTCGACGTCGTGGGCGACGTCGACGACCTGCGTCCGCGACGGCCTGACGCGGAGGAGCCGTGGCGCGACCCCGACCGCGTGCGCCCCAAGCTGGAGCTGAGCGCGGCCCTCGACGCTCTGACGGTGATGACCCGGGAGGCCGCGGAGTCACGGGCGCAGGCCCAGGGGCTGACCACGCGCCTGCGTGACACCGCGCGCCGGCTGCGAGAGCGGTGACCGCCTCGCCCGTCACCGACGGTGACGCACGCGCCTGGGGCTGGGTGGAGCACCTGCAGTCGGGCGGCACGACCCCCTGGGCCGGGTGGTCCGGCCCCGGCCCGGCCGGCGAGGGGCCGCTGCCCGGCGCCCAGCAGCTCGAGCTGCTGCGCCGGCTCAACCTCGTGGGCCCGGTCTCGCGCGACCTCGCCGCCCGCGTGCTGAGGACGCCCGCCGCCGGCCGCGGCCGTGCCGACCTGCCGCTCGCCGGAGCGGGCGCGCCCGCCTTCGGGCCGCGGCCCGTCGACCCCGCGGACCTCGACGACCGCGAGCTGGTCCGGGTCGCCAGCGTGCTCCTGGCCGAGGACCTCGTGGCCCTGGGCGCCGACCCCGTCCCGACCTCGTGGACCCGGCCCTGGCGGCTGCGGTTCCGGCTGCTCGGGGACCCGCTCGTGGTGGCACGCGTCGGCGACGACCTGCAGGGTCGCGGCCGGCCGCAGGGTGGCGTACGGCCGTTCGTGGTGGTCGTGGCCGCTCCGCTCGACGAGCTGCTGGCCCACACCTGGACCCAGCGCTGCTTCGAGCGCGGCACCCGGCCGTGGGAGGAGTGGCTGCGGTTCTGGAGCGAGCGCGACCAGCTGCCGGCGCGCGTCGAGCTGGGAGAGGCCGTACGCCGCTGGTCGCGGTGGCGGCCCTTCGTCCGCATCGTCACCGACCGGTCCCGGCTCCCGCACGCGCTGGGGGTGCGGCGGGTCGCACAGACGGTCGTGCCCGGCGCCGACCAGGCGGAGCTGGCCCGGCGCGTGGCAGCCGTCGTCGGCCTGCTCGTCCCGGCCGAGGAGCGACCCGCCCTGATGCGGACCCTGGGGGCCAGGATGCCCGCCACGTCGACCCCTCCCGTCGCCGTTCCCGCGTGGGCACGCCCGTGGGTCGACACCGCCGCGCAGCGGGTCACCCGCGACCTGCGCCGCGCTGACTACCCTGTGCTGGGCGACCTCGCCGACCTGGCTCCGCGCTGGGGCGCCGCGCAGGACCCGAGCACCACGGCGCCGGCCGCCCCGGCGGGCGCCGAGCTCGACCGGCTGGTGCTCGCCCTGGCGCTGCGGATGCTGGTCGACCCGAGCTGGCAGGTGAGAGAAGGAGAGGTGTCGCGGTGACCGGCAAGCGGGTGCTGCTGCACGTGGGCTGTCCCAAGACGGGGACGAGCCACCTGCAGGACGTGCTCTTCCGCAACCAGGCGGTGCTGCGCGAGCACGGCATCGACTACCCCGCCGACCGCTTCGACGCGCACTTCCTGGCCGCGCTCGACCTGATGACCCTGCCGTGGGGCGGCCTGGAGACGCAGGCCGTCGGCGCCTGGGACCGGCTCGCCGAGCAGGTGCGCAAGTGGCCCGGCACCTCCATCGTCAGCCACGAGATCTTCGCCCGGGCCACGCCCACGCAGGTCGCTCGCGCGATGGCGTCGTTCGGCGACGCCGAGGTGCACGTGGTCGTGTCCGCCCGCGACCTGGTGCGCCAGATACCCGCCGAGTGGCAGGAGAACGTCAAGCACCGCAGCCACGTCACGTGGGCCCGCTTCCTCGACCAGATCCGCGACCCCCACCGGGCGACCAAGATCGGGTCGTGGTTCTGGGCGGTGCAGGAGGTCCCCGACATCCTCCAGCGCTGGGGCTCGTCGCTGCCGCCCGAGCGGGTGCACGTCGTCACGGTCCCGCCCGCGGGCGCCCCGCGCGACGAGCTGTGGCGGCGCTTCAGCGCGACCTTCGGCCTCGACGACCTGCCCCTCGACCTCACGGCCGAACGGGCCAACCCGTCCCTCGGCGTGCCCGAGACCGCGCTGCTGCGCACGATCAACGAGCGCGTCACCTCCGTCGTCGCCCCGCCCGACTACCGGCCGCTGGTGCGCGAGGTGCTCGCCCACCAGACGCTCTCGCGGCGCACGTCCACGGCCCGGCTGGCGCTCGACCCGGAGACCCACCAGTGGGCCCAGGACCTGTCCCGCGCCTGGGCCGACGAGCTCGAGCGGCGCGGCTACACCGTCCAGGGCGACCTCACCGACCTGCTCGGCCCCGCACCGGCCCCGTACGTCGACCCCGACGACGTCGCGACCGACGACCTGCTGCCGCCGGCGCTCGACGCGATCAGCGCCCTGCTGGTCGAGGGCGCGCGCCTGCGGGCGGTCGAGGAGCAGCTCCGGGCCGACCTGGACGAGGTGCGCGCCGAGCTCGACCGGACCCGGGCGGGCCTGTCGCACCGGGTGCGCAGCAAGGCGGTGCGGACGCTGGAGGACAGCGCCGCCGGACGCGGCGCCCTCGACGTCTACCGCCGCGTGCGGGGCAGGAGCTCGCGGTCGGCGTAGCGGCCCACCCGCCAGGTGGCGTACGCGTCGGCGCCCAGGCCGACCAGGCCCCCGACCACCGGCACGCGTCGCCCGACGGTGACCGCCATCCGCTTGCCGGCGACCCGGGTGATGAGGTCGGTGGCGACGACGGTGGCGATGGTGCCGTCGAGGTTGGCGTCGTGGGCGGGAGCGGTCGCGATCGCCATCGGCGGGGCGGGCAGCTGGCGTGTTCGCACCAGCTCGTCGACCTTCTCGTCGCCCAGCAGCAGCGCGAGGATCGCGTTGCGCACCCGCGGGTCGGCGAGCTCGTGGCCGCGCAGGTGGGCGATGCCGGCGACCATCCGGCACTGGATGATCGCGAGGCCGGTGATGTTGGCGGGAATCGCGATCGTGGCGGTGGCCAGGCCGCCGAGGTTGGTCAGGAAGCCCTGCCCGGCCGCGATGCGGACGTTGTTCTCGATGACCTCGTGGATCGCCCGCTCGACGTTGCCGCTCTGCTCGCGCAGCTGCTCCTCCGCCGCCGCGGCCGCGGGCTTGAGCGGGCCGACGCCGTCGATGGCGCGGTGGAGCGCCTCGCGTACGAACTGGGTGGTCAGCCCCGGCGCGAGCTCGGCGACCTTGGGCGCGAGCTGGCGGCCGACCGTGTCCTTGAACCCCATGGACGAATCCTAGTTGGCCGCCCGTCACCCCCACCCGTGGAAGACCGGCTGCCCAGGGCGCTGCACGGTCGTTCGGTCAGCGGCGGACCTCGCAGGACCTGAACTTCTCGCCGTGCACGCACCGGTCCCGACCGCGCCCGCCGTAGAGGCGGTCGCTGCCGGGGCCTCCGTCGAGGAAGTCGGCGCTGCTCCCACCTATGAGACAGTCGTCGCCCGGTCCGCCGTGGAGGGTGGCGCCGGGCTGCCGTGCGTCCAGGTCGTCCCGCCCGGGCCCGCCCCGGAGGACGTCCCTACCGCCATCGGAGTTGATGTCGTCGTTGCTCCGTCCGCCGTCGGCCACGTCGTCGCCGGGGAGCACAGGCGTGTCGCTCGAGAGCCACACGTCGCCACGGTCCAGCCAGATCATGTCATTGCGGCCCCGGCCCTCGACCCGGTCGTCGCCTCCACCGGCCGCGATCCAGTTGAGGTCGTCGTTGCCGATCAGGTGGTCGTCATGGGGCGAGCCCACGAGGATGACCGGCGACCCGGCGTTCACCGCGATCGTGTCGACGCCCTGGCCGCGCGCCGTGCCGCGGGTGAGGTTGACGACGACTCCCGCCTGGGCGGAGTCGTAGGAGATCCGGTCGGCCCGGGCCTCCTCCTCGTCGTCCAGCGGCATGCCCTGCCGCGGGTCGGCTCCGAGGTCGACGTGGTCGTCTCCCGGGCCCGGGACGACCACGTCGCCGAAGACGCCTTCGACGCCGTAGTAGCCATAGTCGGGGTCGAAGTCCCCGTCCAGGCCCCCGAGGAGCCGGTCGTCGCCGGGACCACCGACGAGGATGTCGCTGCCGGCCAGTCCGCAGATCGTGTCGTCGCCACCCGCGCCGTCGATGGTGTCGTCGCCCAGGCTGCCGACGATGACGTCGTCGCCGGCGGTGCCGGTCACAGCGTCGGTGATCCCCGTCGGGGACTCGGGCACGACGATCGTCGCCGGCTTGCCGGCGCACGTCGCAGCCACCTCGCTCGCGACCGCGGAGTGTGTCACCGCGACTCCGAGCGGCAGGACCAGTGTCGCCAGCGCGGCGAGAACCGTCGTACGCACCATGGCTCCTCCTTGCCGATGTGACCCACCCCCTGTGAGGGTCCGGCCGGCCGGGTGCTGTGGTCTAGCGTGCCACTCATGCCCCTGCCCGTCGAGCCGCCCGTGACGCCGTGGGTGTTCCCGCCCCGGTCGGACTGGGGGCCGTACGACGACCTGGTCGCGGTGGGTGCCGACCTCGCGCCGGGGACCCTGCTCGAGGGCTATCGCCGCGGCCTGTTCCCGATGCCGACCACCCTGCCGGGGGAGCCGATGGGCTGGTTCTCGCCGGTCGACCGGGGCGTGCTCCCGCTCGACGGGCTACGGGTGTCACGCTCCCTGCGCCGCTCGGCGCGCGACTTCGAGGTCCGCGTCGACACCGAGTTCGAGCAGGTGATGGCCGAGTGCGGGCGTCCGGACCGACCCGACGGCTGGATCACCCAGGAGTTCCTCGACGCCTACTGCCGCCTCCACGAGCTGGGGTGGGCCCACTCGGTCGAGGTGTGGCGCGACGGCCGGCTCGCGGGCGGGCTGTACGGCGTGGCCATCGGCGGGCTGTTCGCCGGTGAGTCGATGTTCCACCGCGAGCGGGACGCCTCGAAGGTCGCCCTCGTGGCGCTGGTCGACCTGCTGTCCGACGAGCACGCCGACCAGCGGGTCCTCGACGTGCAGTGGCAGACCCCGCACCTGGCCACCCTCGGCGTCATCGAGCAGCCGCGGGAGGCCTACCTCGCAGCCCTCGACGTCGCGCTCACCGTGCCCCTCCCACGTCTGTGGGGTGACTCGGCTGCGTCCGCGGAAGGGTTGGGTCGGGGGTCGATGGGGTAGGGATGGGGGAACTGACCTGACTTCCATGAAGGTGGATCCCATGAAGCGCTCCCGCGTCTCCCTCTCCGTCCTGGCCGCCGTGGCCGTGCTGTCGCTGTCCGCGTGCGGCAGCGACCCGTCGAGCGCGCCGGACGACGCGTCCGTGAAGGACTTCTGTGCCGCCGTCAACGAGTCGATGTTCGGCACCGACACCGACCCCACGAAGATGAGCGCCGAGGAGATCGCCGAGGCCAGCAAGGACTACGCCGACAAGCTCGCCGAGGTGGGCACCCCCGAGGACATGCCCGCGGACGCGCGTGCCGCGTTCGAGAGCATGCTGGAGGAGGCCGAGGAGATCGACGTCGACGAGATCCGCGAGCGCCAGCAGATGAAGCCCGAGGACCTCATCAAGAAGGCCGAGGAGGAGGCGAACCAGCTCTCCGACGAGGAGAAGAAGCAGAGCGAGGCGCTCTCGAAGTACATCGTCGAGAACTGCATGGACGACCTCGACCTGCCCGAGCTGCCGGAGACCCCCTCCGCGGAGTGACGCCCGGCGTCGCTACTTGAGCAGCTTGGACATGCGACGGTCGGCGAGCGGCTTCCCGCCGGTCTGGCACGTCGCGCAGTACTGCAGGCTGGAGTCGGCGAAGGAGACCTCGCGGACCACGTCGCCGCACACCGGGCACGCCTGGCCGGTGCGGCCGTGGACCGCGAGATTCTGCTTCTTCTCGCCCTTGAGCTCGCTCGCGGCGAGCCCGCTCGAACGCTGCACCGCGTCGGCCAGGGTGTGCCGGACGGCGTCGTACAGCACCTGCTCCTCGTCCTCGGCCAGGCTGTCGGCCGGCTTGAACGGCGACATGCGGGCGGCGTGCAGGATCTCGTCGGAGTACGCGTTGCCGATGCCAGCGATCGTCCCCTGGTGGCGCAGCACCCCCTTGAGCTGCTTGCGGCCCTCGGCGTGGAGGATCGCCCGGAACGCGTCGACGGTGAACGCGTCGTCGAGCGGGTCCGGTCCCAGCCGCGCGATCCCCTCGACGTCGGCGGGGTCACGGACGACGTACAGCGCGAGGCTCTTCTTGGTGCCCGCCTCGGTGATGTCGAGCGCCGCCTCCGTCCCGGTCTCCGGGTCGTCGATGACGACGCGGACCGCCAACGGGTTCTTGCTGCTCGGCCGCGCCGG
>JAJPEO010000072.1 GCA_021166815.1 Nocardioides sp. | reverse complement strand
GGCGCGGGTGCCCGGCGCCTCGGTGACGACCGAGCCGGCCACGCGACCGAACCAGTCGAAACCGCTGACCGCGTTGGCGACCAGCAGCGCTGTCGCGAGGTGCCACTGGCCCACGAGGTAGCCCGCCCAGGCCGCGACGACGCCGCACTGGACCATGACCACCGGTACGCCGTCCAGGAGCGACTGCACGCGGTGCTCGCGCACGGCGGCGTCGACCCGGCCGCCGTCGACCTGGCGCAGGTGGCGGTGCAGGTGGGGCGTGGCTGCGGCGAGCTTGACGGTGCGGATGGACTCCAGCGTCGAGACCAGCGCCTGGCCGAAGCGGGCCCGGGCGGCCGACGCCGCCGCCGCGGAGCGGCCCGCGACACGGCGTCCGAGGGACGAGGCGAGCGCCGAGGTCGTCATCACCGCCAGCAGCACCGCCCCGGCCAGCCACGTGCCGGCGATGGCGGCCGTGATGGCCGCGACGAGCAGCCCGTTGACGAAGTCGACCCAGCGGTCGGTGTAGCGGGCCAGCCGGTCGGCGTCCATGGTCCGGGCGACGACCTCGCCGGGCGGGGTGCGTTCGAGCCGGTGCTGGTTGGTCTGCCCGGCGAGCACGGAGCCCCGGACGAGCAGGCGCACCTGGACCCACCAGTGCGGGTAGCCCCTGAACGCCTCGGAGAGGAGCAGGGGACCCGCCAGGAGCGAGACGACCAGCGCCACGGTCAGCAGGCCGATGTCCGTCCCGCTCTGCAGGCGGCTCACGATCTGGCCCCACACGTAGCCCGTGATGGCGCCGTAGACGCCGGTGATCGACGCCCCCAGGAACAGTGCCGCGCCCAGCAGGCCCCACTTCGGACGCACCAGGATGGCTCTCCACACCTGCTTGGCCAGGCTCAGGGGCGCTTCGACGTGGGGTGCGGGTGGCGCGACGGTGGTGCGTCGCACGGCCCCGATGGAGGAGGCCTCGTGGTGGTGCTCCTCGATGACGACCTCGTGCGCGGCGGCGTCGAGCAACCGGCGGAACGGTCCGTCACCGGTGGCGAGCACGGCGCGCTGGCCGTGCTCGACGACCCGCCCCGACTCGAGCACGGTGACCTGCTCGGCCCGCTCGGTGGTCGACAGGCGGTGGGCGACCAGGATGCCGGTGCGGCCGGAGATGAGTCGGTCCGCGGCCCGTACGACACGGGCCTCGGTGACCGGGTCCATCCGCGCGGTCGCCTCGTCGAGCACCACGACGCTGACGTCGCGCACCAGCAGCCGTGCGAAGGCCACCAGCTGCTCCTCGCCGGCCGACAGGCTGGTGCCTCCGGGGCCCAGCAGCGTGTCGAGGCCGTGGGGGAGGCCCGCGACCCACTCGGTCAGGCCGAGCTCGTCGACGGCCGCGGCCACCTGGTGGCGTCGGCTGTCGTCGAACAGGGTGATGTTGTCGGCCAGCGTGCCGGCCAGGATCTCGGTGCGCTGGGTGACGACACCGACCTCGGCGCGCAGGCGCTCCAGGTCGAGGTCGAGGACGTCGGTGCCGCCCAGGAAGACCGACCCGCGCGGCGGCTCGACGGCGCGTGACAGCAGGCTGGCGAGCGTGGACTTGCCGGACCCGGTGCGGCCCACGAGGGCGCACGTGTGGCCGGCGGGAACGCTCAGGGTGACGTCACGGAGGGCGAACGAGCCGGTGTCGTAGGAGAACGCCAGGTGGCGGAACTCCACGTCGAGTCCGCCGTGGGGAAGGGGCTGCCCGCCCACCGGCTCGGCGGGCACGGCCAGCATGCCGCGCAGGCGCAGCACGGCTCCCATGCCCTCCTGGAGGTCGGGCAGGTGACGAGCGAGCATATCGACCTGGCCGACGAACATCGAGGTGACCATGAACAGGGTCACCAGCCGAGCCGTGGACAGGTCGCCGTGGAGCACCAGCGCGACGCCGACCAGGCCGAGCGCGGCCAAGGAGGCATGGAGCAGGGCCCCGCTGCGACGGGTGATGCTCACCTCGACGGACAGCACCTGGGTCAGCCGGCGGTGGATCTCGGCGGCGAAGCCGGCGTTGCGGCGCAGCACGTGGGCCTGGCCCAGGGAGGTGCGGACGTCGTCGCGCGCGGCGACACCCTCCTCCGTCGAGGCGGCGTGGTCGGTCCAGGCGGCCTCCTCGAGGACCTTGCGCTGGGCGACCAGGGGCAGCTGGCGCCTGATCACGAGGTAGGTGATCGCGGCGCTCAGCGGGAAGAGGAAGACCGCTGGCCACCAGGTGAGGGTCGCGACGACCCAGAGGGGACCGGCCGACAGCAGGGTGCGCAGCGCCATCCAGACGCCCCAGCGCATCAGCTGGCCGACCTCCCAGGTGTCGTCGTCGATGCGGTCGAGGATCTCGCCGACGGCCTGCTCCGAGAGCTCGCTGAGTGGCTGGGCCATGGCCGCGTCGAGCAGGTCGGCGCGCAGCTGTCCCTCGGCGCGGTCGACGATCACGCCCCACACGGTGCGGGCCACGGTGTCGATGACCGCGCCCCCCACCACGCAGACGGCCAGCAGGACCACCAGCCGCGCGGTCGGCTGGTCGGCGAGCTGACCGGCGACAACGCCGCCCAACGACGCGGCCACGGCGCCGAGCAGCGCCAGCGCGAGGCACGCGAAGGTCAGCGGGCGGCGTACGCGATGCCAGTCGACCGGCACGCGACCAGCGGCTGGTGCGGGGTCGGGATCTGGCAGGACCGCGGAGGTGTGCGCGGGAGATTGGGTGACAGTCACGGTGCTCCAAACCTCAGGCCTGGGACCGACAACAGCCGCATCATTTATGGCCGGCAGGCGGCGACGCACGACCTCCTGCGCCCGGACGCGGGGGGGGGGGCCGCCCGGGGGGGG
>JAJPEO010000039.1 GCA_021166815.1 Nocardioides sp. | reverse complement strand
GCGTTGCACTGCGCCGGGCAGCCGCTGATCGTGTACTTGTGCTTGCGCGGCAGGTTCGAGTAGTCCGGGTTGCCGTACATGAACCCGGCGACCTCGCGGATCACCGGCGCCACGTCGAAGGGCTCCTCGGCGGTCAGGCCGGCCACCGGGCAGCCGGTGATGTTGCGCACGGTGTCGCCCTCAGCACCCGCGGTCGTCAGGCCCACCGCCTCCAGGTCCGCCATCACGTCGGGCAGCCTCGCCATCTCGACCCAGTGCAGCTGGATGCCCTGGCGGGTGGTCAGCTCGGCCTCATCACGTCCGTACGTCTGCGCGATGACGCCCAGTGCCCGCAGCTGCGCGGCGCTGACCAGCCCCCCGGCGACCTTCACGCGCACCATGAAGGTGCCGATCTTCGGCTTGTCGTGGGCCAGCCCCCACCAGTAGAGGCGGACGACGTCCTCCTCGGGCACGTCCTCGTAGCCGCGGGCAATGAGGTCGGACAGCTCCTCGCGCACGTCGAGGCCGGGACGGTCGCGCTTGAGACGCTCGATGTAGTTGCGCTTGTAGACGAGATCCCAGTCGGGCATCGGCTCGTCGCCACGCGAGCGGGGCGTGCGCGGAACGCGGGTGGTGGCAGGGCGGGTCGCAGTCATGGGGACTCCGTGCGTGAGGAGACAGGCAGGGACGGCCGGGACACCGACGTGGGCATCGCGGCGGGGCCGCAGGCTCGACCGGCGGCACGGGCGGGCAGCCCACAGCGGCGGTCGGACGGCGGCGGCGAGGGCCGGCTGCTCCGGGAGGCGGGACCCGGTCAGCAGCCGTGGGCACAGGCCAGCAGGAGGTCGGGGATCATCGCCCCGACCGCTCCTCGGCACCGTGTGCAGATCACGGCGCGAGTTTATGATGACTGCAGCCGGTTTTATTCAGGCGTCCGAGTGGTGGTCAGGTTGGTCAACCAGGCCACCGCCTCGCCGACGCCGTCCTCGGCGCGCACCCGTGCGCCCAGCTGCGCCGCGCGGGCGCGGTAGCCCGCGCTGCCCGGGCCGGCGACCAGGTCGGTGAGCAGCCGGGCCAGGCGCTGCGGGCCGGTGCGCGGCGACGCGAGGCGCTGGATCGGCACCGGCGCCGGGCCCACGCCCAGCGCGTGGAGCCGCCGCGCGTGGTAGGGCTGGTCGGCGCCGAACGGCACCGCGACGCTCGGTACGCCGGCCCGCAGGGTCGTGCCCGTCGTCCCGGCGCCGCCGTGGTGCACGACCCCCGCCATTCGCGGCAGGAGCCAGTCGTGCGCGACGTGCGCGACGGCGAGCGCGTCGTCGGCGAGCAGGTGGGTGGGCGTACCGGGGTCGGCCGGCGTGACCACGCGCCGGCCGGCCAGGCGCGCTGCCCGCGTCACCAGTGCCCTGGACCGCTCGCCCGAGACCTGGGCCATCGAGCCGAAGCCGACGTAGACCGGCGGCGGACCCGAGGCGAGGAAGCCTGCGAGCAGGTCGTCGGGCTCGAAGGCCCCCCGCTCCGGGAGCACCAGCTGGCCGGTCTGGTGCGTGCCGGCCGGCCAGTCCGGCGCCGTCGGCACCAGCACCGGGCTGGCGGCCACGAGCGTGGGGTGGGCGTCGGCCCGGCGGGTCGCCTCGGCGATCCCCGGCACGGGCAGGCCGAGGGCGCGGCGTACGTGCGTCGACACGTCACGGCCCAGCGACGTCGAGACGATCCAGTTGTTGCGGATGCCGGTGCGGTTCCAGGCCCGGGCCCAGGCGGCGTCGGAGGAGACGAACCAGGTGCTGAAGAAGTGGCTCTCGGGGTGCAGCGTGGGGAGCTGGCCGGTGTAGACGACCGTGACGGGTCGCGCCCCGCGGGCCTCGTGCAGCGCGGTCGCGACGTCGCGCGTCAGCACGCCGCTGAGGACCGCCTCGCCGGGCTCGCCGTCGCCGAGCGTGCCGAGCAGCGCCTGCGTGAACGGCTCGCGCACGTGCCGCATCCACCGGGCCAGCACCGCTCCCTGCCCGGGCGCCGTCGACAGCACGAGGCGGCCCACCCGCGAGTGGCCCTTCTCGAGGGCGTGGTCGATGCTCGCGGCGACGGGCACGTAGTCGACACCGTGGGCACGGGCGAGCGGCTCGTAGTCGGCCAGGCCCAGCACCCGGGCGCGGTGCCCGGCGTCCCGCAGGCCCGCCGCGAGGGCCACCATCGGCTCGACGTCACCCCGGGAACCCATCGCCAGCAGCAGCACCGGGCCAGTGTGTCAGCCCCCGGTCGTGGTCCTGCCCCGGTCCGTCTCCGGCGGGAGGACCCGCTCGATCAGCCGGCCGTACTGCATGAGGTGCCGGTCGCCGAGGAAGCGGTCGAGCACGCGGGTACGGGCCGTGACCCCCAGCGTGAGCGCCGCGGCGGGGTCGTCGAGCACCTGCTGGATGAGGGCGCCGAGCCCGGCCAGGTCCGTCGGGTCGTCGAGCAGGAGCCCGCTCACGCCGTGCTCGACCTGGTCCTGGATGCCGCCGATGCGCGAGGCGATCACCGGGCGCGCCTTCCACATCGCCTCCGCGACGGTGAGCCCGAAGCCCTCCATCAGCGACTTCTGGACGACCACCGCGGCACGGCTCTGCAAGGCGTTGATGATGACCGCGTTCTCGTCGATGTCGTCCATGGGGACCTCGACCAGGTGGACGCGGCGACGCTTCTCCTCGGGCAGGCGGTGCCACAGGTCGACGCACTCCTGCAGCACCTGCGCGCCCTCGGGGTCGTCGGTGACACCGGCGGTGGCCGGGCCGACCAGCAACAGGTGGACGTCGTCGTGGCCGTGGACGTGGTCGGCGAAGGCGGTGAGCACCCCCGGCATGTCCTTGAGGCGGTCCCACCGGCTCACCTGGAGGACGTACGGCGTCCCCTCCGGCAGGATCGAGCCGGCAGCGAAGAGGTCGCCGTGGTCGCGGATGTGCCCGGTGCTGCCGTCGCGACGCGCGAACGGCACGTCCTTGCGGTCGGCGCCGTCCTCGAAGAGCCCGACGCGGGCCAGGAGGGCGTCGACGTGGTCGGCGGGCATGGTGTAGTTCTTGGCCGAGAACGGGTCGATCGACGGCGGGATCACGGTGACGATGTCGGGGTCGGCGCCGGGAGGGGCGTACGTCGCGCGGCTGACCACGATCCCGTCGACCGGCTCGAGGTAGCGCTGCAGGAAGTCCCACGCGCGCCGGGTGAGGTCGTCGGGCTCGTCCTTGCCGATGTGGCTGCGGAAGACGACCGGGATGCCGGCCTCCTTCAGCGCCGCCGCGAGGCCGACGGTCTGGGGGTCGTGCAGGAGGACGACGTCACCCGGGCGCACGTGGCCCAGGAACTCGGCCGCGTTGTGCGCCAGCACGGCCTCGTAGTGGGCGTGCTCGGCCTCACCGAGGTCACCCCCGTCGCCGGGGCTGCCGTGGATGAAGTTGTGGATGCGCTTGGTGATCGCGAAGAACTCCGGGTCGCCGTCGAGCACGCTCCACCGGGTGTCGAGGCCCAGGCCCTTGGCGTACGCCAGCAGCGTCTGGAGCATCTCCGCGACCCCACCGCCGGTCGCGGTGGCGTTGACGTTCCAGATGACGTGGTCGCCCATGCGGTGCCGGATTCGGTCGGCGTAGGCGAGCAGCGGCTCGTAGCGGTCGGGCCCGATGAGGGCCCCGAGCCGGTTGAACGGCAGCGGCGCGATCTCCACGGACTTCATGGCTCCACCCAAGCCGGGCCGGCGCCGAAAGGCAACGGGGTCAGGCCAGCTGCAGCGTGGTGAGGCAGGTGGGAGCCTCCGCGTCGGTCGCGAAGTCGACCTCGCTGGACTTGTCGCCGTAGGTCACCGAGATGGTGCCCTCGACGTCCTTGGGCAGCCAGAAGCCCACGAACCCGTTGTCGAAGACCGTCGCGGTCTCGTCGACCAGCGTCTCGCCGTCGTCGGTGACGATCTCGACGTCGACCTGCTCTCCACCGAGCTCGCCGCGGCACGTGGTGAGGGAGTGGTAGAAGCACTCGTGGGTCTGGTCGACGTAGGGCGCCATCGAGACGTAGAAGCGGTCGTCGGGCAGCGCGACCGGCGCCTCCTCGACGTCACCGGAGGAGACGAGCAGCTCGTCGGGCCGCACGGACACCATCAGGTCGTCGGGACGCTCGTCGAGCGGCATCCGGTCCAGCTCGTCGACGATCTCCGCGCCGTCGAGCCC
>JAJPEO010000034.1 GCA_021166815.1 Nocardioides sp. | reverse complement strand
GGCCACCTCGAAGCCCGAGGTGTCGAAGATCTGGCTGCCGATGTGGGAGTGGAGCCCGAGCAGACGCAGCCCCGGCGCCGCGAGGACCTGGCGGACGGCCTCGAGGGCGTCGCCGCTGGAGATGGAGAACCCGAACTTCTGGTCCTCGTGCGCGGTGGCGATGTACTCGTGGGTGTGGGCCTCGACCCCGGCGGTGACGCGGACCATCACGCCCTGCGGCACCTCGCGGCCCGCGGTGAGGTCGGCGAGGCGCTCGATCTCGTGGAAGGAGTCGACGATGACGCGGCCGACCCCGAGCTCCACGGCCCGGGCGAGCTCCGCGACGGACTTGTTGTTGCCGTGGAAGCCGACGCGCTCCATCGGGAAGCCCGCCCGCTCGGCCACGGTGAGCTCCCCGCCGGAGCACACGTCGAGGCTCAGGCCCTCCTCGGCCAGCCAGTGGGCGACCGTGGTGCAGAGGAACGCCTTGCCGGCGTAGAAGACGTCGTAGTCGGAGAAGGCGTCACGGAAGGCTCGCGCCCGCGCGCGGAAGTCGGCCTCGTCGAGCACGAAGGCCGGCGAGCCGTGCTCGGCCACGAGGTCGGGGAGGCGTACGCCTCCGACCGCGAGGACACCGTCGGCCTTGGTGGCCGTCGTGCTCCACAGCAGCGGCACCAGGGCGTTGGTGTCGGCAGGCTCACGCAGCCAGTGGGGACCGCGCAGGGCGCCGTCGGCGTGCGCCCAGCCGGACGGGTGGGCAGTCGGCACGAGCGCTCACATCCTCTCGGGCGCGGAGACGCCGAGCAGGCCCAGGCCGTTGGCGAGGACCGTCTGCGTCGCGTGGACGAGCACCAGGCGCGCCAGGTTGGCGGGACGCACCGGGTCGTCCCCCTGCGGCAGCATCCGGCACTCCTTGGTGTCGTACCACTTGTTGAAGACACTCGCGGTGTCCTCGAGGTACCGCGCGATGCGGTGCGGCTCGCGCAGCTCGGCGGCGCTGGCGACCACGCGTGGGAACTCCGCGAGCGCCCGCACCAGCTCGCCGTCGCGCTCGTGGTCGAGGAGGGCAGCGTCGAAGTCGTCGCCCGGCAGGCTCATGCCGAGGTCGGTCGCGTTGGCGATCATGCGACAGGTCCGGGCGTGGGCGTACTGGACGTAGTAGACCGGGTTGTCGTGGGAGGCCTTGGTGATCTCGGCGATGTCGAGGGTCAGCGGGCTGTCGGCCGGGTAGCGCGCCAGCGAGTAGCGCAGGGCGTCGACGCCGATCTCGTCCATCAGCTCGTTGAGCGTGACGATCGTCCCCGCCCGCTTGGACAGCCGCAGCTCCTCGCCGTCCCTCATGATCTTGACCAGCTGGCCGATCATCACGTCGAGGGTCCGGGCGGGGTCGTCTCCCACGCATGCCGCCATCGCCCGCAGCCGGCCGACGTAGCCGTGGTGGTCGGCACCGAGCAGGTAGATGCAGTGGTCGAAGCCGCGGGCCCGCTTGTTGAGGTAGTACGCGGTGTCCGAGGCGAAGTAGGTGAGCTCGCCGTTGGTGCGGATGAGCACCCGGTCCTTGTCGTCACCGAAGTCGGTGGTGCGCATCCACAGGGCGCCGTCCTGCTCGAACAGGTGCCCCTTGTCCTTCAGCCCCTGCAGCGTCTCCTCCACCGACCCCTCGAAGCCCTCTGCGTGCAGCTCCCGCTCGGAGAACCAGACGTCGAAGTGGGTGTTGAAGCTGTCGAGCTGGTCCTGCTGCTGCTTGAGCTGCAGCGCGTACCCCGCCTCGCGGAAGGCCACCAGCCGCTCCCCCTCGGGCAGGTCGACGATGCCGGGCTGCTCGGCCACGATCACGGCGGCGAGGTCGGCGACGTACCCGCCCTGGTAACCGTCCTCCGGGGTCGGCCGCCCGAGGGCCGCGGCTTCCAGGGACGCCCCGAAGAGGTCCATCTGGTTGCCGCGGTCGTTGATGTAGAACTCACGCACGACCGAGGCCCCGGCCGCCTGCAGCACGCGGGCGATGAGGTCGCCCAGGACGGCCCAGCGGGTGTGTCCGAGGTGCAAGGGCCCGGTGGGGTTCGCGGAGATGAACTCCACGTTGATCGACTGCCCGGCCAGCACCTCGGAGGTGCCGTACGCCACACCTGCGGCGACGATGTCGGCGGCCACCTGGCCCTGGGCGCCGGCCTCGACGGTGATGTTGAGGAAGCCGGGGCCGGCGATGTCGACCGCGGCGATGCCGTCGGATGCCTCCAACTGCGCCTTGACCAGCTCTGCGAACGCCCGCGGGTTGGTCCCTGCCTTCTTGGCGAGCTGGAGCGCGACGTTGGTGGCGTAGTCGCCGTGGCCCTTCTGGCGGGGGCGCTCCACCGTGACCGTGCTCGGGGGACCGTCGGGCAGGGTCACCGAGCCATCGGCCACGAGGGCCTCCAGGGCGGCGACGATCACGGAGGAGAGCTGGTCGGGAGTCACCGGTCAAGCCTATCGGCGCCTGCGCCCGCACCCCGAACCGGTTTCACGGGCTGGTGCCCGGAGGGAATATGGTCAGCCCCGTGATCGAGCACCCCAGTTACGAGCAGTTGGCCGCCCTTCCCGCGTTCCTCGAGCAGCCGGTACCCATGCCGTTCGAGGACATCAACGGCCACCTCAACGTGCGCCACTACGTCGGCCTGTGCAGCGAGGGCCTCAAGGAGTCGCTCGTCGACCTGGGCATCCCCCTGCAGTGGCCGCTCACCGAGGGCCACGCCTGCTTCGCCGCCGAGCACCACTGCGTCTACCTGCGTGAGCTGCGCACCGGCGACGTCATGTCGACGCGCGTGCGCCTGCTGGGCCGCTCCGAGCGCGCCGTCCACGCCACGGCGTGGATCCTCGACGACACCCACCAGGAGGTGGCGTTCGTGATGGAGGAGATCTTCCTGCACGTCGACCTCTCCACCCGCAAGACCGCGCCGTGGCCGACCGACCTGGCCGCCAACATCGACCGGCGCATCGCCGAGCAAGCCGAGCTGCCGTTCCCGGCCTACACCTCCGGCGCGCTCGCGCTGCGCTGAGCCGCGGCGCGGCCCCGGCCGGACTCGGTTTCGCCGCCGTCCACGCCGGGCTGTAGGGTCGTCCCACTCGCCTCCGTAGCTCAGGGGATAGAGCACTGGTTTCCGGTACCAGGTGCCGCAGGTTCGAATCCTGCCGGAGGCGCGAGTGTGATGTCTCAGGACATCGGAAAGATCCGAACCCACGGAAGTGGGTTCGGATCTTTCGTGATTTGCGGGGTTGGTAGTCCTTGGTGGTGTCGATGGTGAGCTCGCGGAGCAGTTCGCCGGTGGCGGCGTCGATGACGCGTACGTCGAGGTCGTGGACGAGCAGGATGACGTGGGTTCGGGCGTGGGTTCGTCCGACTCCGATGTGGTGCAGTCGGCCGTTGACGCGCAGGGTGACGGTGCCGACGTTGTCGATGCGGTCGAA
>JAJPEO010000029.1 GCA_021166815.1 Nocardioides sp. | reverse complement strand
ATCTGGCCCGGAGCCCCCGAGCTCGGTCTCCCGCAGCCGGGCGAGGCCGACGCGGACTGAGCGGCGCCCCACGGCGCAACGGGTGCGGACGGAAATGCGAACGACCCGCGGCCTCGGCCCTTGGGGAAGTCCCGAGATCTTTCCCAAGGGGTGAGGACGCGGGCCGCCCGTGTGGGATTGGTCAGCATCACCCGTGTGGCCCCGTCTGTGGGGGTGGCGGAACCACATGCACAATCATGCAGCGCAGATCGGGATGCGCCTAGCCTTTCGGTGCTGCAGGTTTCTGCAACGCACAAACCTGCAGCACTGCCTCCTCGGGACGGGAGTGCTCAGGCAGGTCGCACCACAGCGGCCACGTGGGCGGCCGCCTCCGACACCGGCACCTCGGTCCGATCCCCCGACGCCCGGTCACGCACCTCGACGGTGCCGTCGGCGAGCCCGCGACCGACCGTGACGATGGTCGGGACGCCGATGAGCTCGGCGTCCTTGAACTTCACGCCCGGGCTCACCTTGCCGGCGCGGTCGTCGTACAGCACCTCGATGCCCTGGGCAGCGAGGTCGGCGGCGAGCTGCTCGGCAGCCGCGAAGACCGCCTCGTCCTTGCCCGCGGCGACCACGTGCACGTCGGCCGGGGCGACCTCACGCGGCCAGCACAGGCCGATCTCGTCCAGGGTGTTCTCCGCGATCGCGGCCACGGCGCGCGACGGGCCGATGCCGTACGAGCCCATGGTGACCGTGACGAGCTTGCCGTTCTCGTCGAGGACCTGCAGGCCCAGCGCCTCGGCGTACTTGCGGCCGAGCTGGAAGATGTGGCCCATCTCGATGCCGCGTGCGGCGTGGAGCGTGCCCTCGGCACAGTTCGGGCACTCGTCGCCCTCGCGCACCTCGGCAGCCTCGATCGTGCCGTCGGGGGTGAAGTCGCGGCCCGCGACGAGGTCGACGACGTGGGAGCCGGCGACGTTGGCGCCGGTGACCCACCGGGTGCCGTCCACGACGCGCGGGTCGACCAGGAAGCGGATGCCGGACTCGCCCTCCTCCCCGAGCACGCCCGGGCCGATGTAACCCTTGACCAGCGCCGGGTGCTTCTTCATCTCGACCTCGTCCATGGGCTCGACCTCGATGGGCTCGAGCTGGCCGCCCAGTCGCTTGAGGTCGATCTCACGGTCGCCGGGCACACCGATGGCCAGCGGCTCGGTGCTGCCGTCGGGGTGCCGCAGCACCACCATCACGTTCTTGAGCGTGTCGGCGGCACCCCACGGACGGTCCTCACGGGGGAAGTGCGCGTTGAGGTGGTCCACGAGCGTCTCGATCGTGGGCGTGTCCGGCGTCGCCTCCGCGTGGGCGGCCGGCACGCCGTCGTGCGAGACCGGCTCGGGCGCGCGTACGGCGACCGCCTCCACGTTCGCGGCGTAGTCGCAGTCGCTGCACCGCACGTAGGTGTCCTCGCCGACCTCGGCCTTGGCGAGGAACTCCTCGCTGGCCGACCCGCCCATGGCGCCCGAGGTCGCCTTGACGATGACGTACTCGAAGCCGAGCCGGTCGAAGATCCGGATGTAGGCGTCGCGGTGCCGCTGGTAGGAGGCCTCCAGGCCGGCGTCGTCGACGTCGAAGGAGTACGAGTCCTTCATGACGAACTCACGGCCGCGCAGCAGGCCCGCACGGGGACGCGCCTCGTCGCGGTACTTGGTCTGGATCTGGTAGATCGACAGCGGCAGGTCCTTGTAGGAGCTGTAGAGGTCCTTGACCACGAGGGTGAACATCTCCTCGTGCGTCGGCCCGAGCAGGTAGTCGGCGCCCTTGCGGTCCTGCACCCGGAACAGGGCGTCGCCGTACTCCGTCCACCGGTTCGTCGCCTCGTAGGGCTCCTTGGGCAGCAGCGCCGGGAACAGCAGCTCCTGGGCACCCATGGCGTCCATCTCGTCGCGGATGACCTGCTCGATCCGGCGGAGCACCCGCAGGCCCAGCGGCAGCCAGGTGTACATGCCCGGGGAGGTCCGGCGGATGTAGCCGGCGCGGACCAGCAGCCTGTGGCTCGGGACCTCGGCGTCGTTGGGGTCGTCGCGCAGCGTGCGGACGAACAGGGACGACATGCGGAGGATGCGGGCGGTCATGGGCGCAAGGATAGGTGCGCACCGGATCCTGACCCGCACCAGCGGGCAACCGAGACGCCCCGCAGTGCGTCTTCAGGGTGAAACCCATCCGACCGCACACCCGGGAGCACACCATGCGCGCCACCTGGCACACCGCGATCCTCACGGCCACCGTCGCCGTCCTCGCACTCACCGGACCCGCCGGCGCCGCGAAGGCGCCCGGCATCGACCTCCAGCCCGAGAAGCTGACCCGGGGTCCTGACATCGCCGTCGCCCACGTCGACGGCGACGACTTCGTCCACGGCGACCGGCGCGTCGACCTGCCGGGCGCCCGCGCGACCCTCTTCGGCCGCGTCGGCGACGCGTGGCTCGTCGGCACGACCAGCGCCGACGGGATGCGAAACCGCAAGATCGTGCGCGTCGAGGCCGACGACAGCCTCACCGTGATCATGAAGGGCATCAACCCGTGGGTCCTCACCCTGTCCGAGGACGGACGACGCCTGGCCGCGGGCGGCTCCGGGAGGGTCCGGGTCTGGTCCGCACGGACCGGGACGCTGCAGCGCACTCGTCGCTTCCCGACGTACGTCGACGTCGTCGCCGCGCGACGCCACCGGATCCTGCTGACCAGCTGGGAGCGCGGGACCTCCTGGTGGAACCTGCGCACCCGACGGGTCACGCGCCTGACCACACGCCCCGCGTCCGTGGCCAGCATCCGCCGCGACCTCCTCGCGACCTACACCGGCGACCCCTACCGTGACGGGTGCACCCTGCTGACCCGCCTCTCGGACCCGGGCGCCCGCGTGTGGCGATCCTGCACCGACCGGATCGACGTGCTCTCCCCCGACGGCAAGCGGATGGTCACGACCGACATCCTCAGCGACGGCATCGGCCCCAACCGCTACACGCTGCGCCGCATCGGCGGGGCACCGATCGCCCGCTACACGACCGGCTGGTTCAGCGGCGTGCGCTGGGAGGACCCCACGACCCTCCTGCTGCGCGTCAACGGGGAGAAGCGGACCGCCACCGTGCGGTGCGTGGTCGTGACGTGCGAGAACGCCACCGACCCCGGGCCCGTCATCGAGCCCTGAGAGCGGGCTCAGAACATCAGCGTCGCGAGCGTCGCGGTCTGGCGGAACCCCACCCGCTCGTACGCCGCTCGCGCCGCGATGTTCCAGTCGTTGACGTAGAGCGACACGACGGGGGCGATCTCGCGCTCCAGGACCTGGGCGACCACGGCGGCCATCCCGCTCGTCGCGAGCCCCTCCCCCCGTCGGTCGGGCCGCACCCAGACCCCCTGGACCTGGGCGGCGTACGGCGACACGCAGGCGACCTCGGCCTTGAACACGACGCCGTCGTCGTCGAAGCTCGCGAAGGACCAGCCACGGGCGATGAGCTGCTGGACCCGCGCCCGGTAGAAGTCACCGCTGCCAGCCTCGGAGTCGGGCGAGACGCCCACCTCCTCGGTGTACATCGCCACGCAGGCGGGGTAGAGCGCGGGCAGGTCGCTGGGGGTGGTCTGGCGTACGTCGCTCGCGGCGGGCACCGCCGAGGCAGCGGCGATCTCCAGGTGCGGCTGGTTCCAGCGCTCCTCCCGCGGCCTGCCCCACCGGTGTCGCACGGCCGACCACAGGGCCTCCACCGCATCGACCGGACCCACGATCGTGCCGGTGGAGCGTCGCCTGGACACCGCCACGTCGGCGAACGCGCGGGCATCCTCCGGCGTGCACTCGACGGGCACCAGGTTGGCGCCCATGTGGCACGCCGCCACGAGCGAGCCGTCGACGAAGCGGCCCCACACCTGGCCGCCGAGCCACCGCTCGTCGAGGTTGGTCAGCCGGGCCCGGTAGTCGGCGAAGACGTTGACCACCGGGTCGCGCTCGGCGAGAGCGATGAACCGGTCGCGGTCGACCGGGCCCAGAACCCGCACCTCATCACCGCTCGGCCGCACACCGCGGATGCTAGCCGGGTGTGCGGGACCGGCGCTCAGGAGACCGTGACGCTCGCCTCGGCGCCCTCGACGGGCTCCATGCTCTCGGCGATGCGCATGGCCTCCTCGATGAGGGTCTCCACGATCTGCGACTCCGGCACGGTCTTGATCACCTCGCCCTTGACGAAGATCTGGCCCTTGCCGTTGCCCGAGGCGACACCCAGGTCGGCCTCGCGCGCCTCACCGGGTCCGTTCACCACGCACCCCATGACGGCGACGCGGAGCGGCACCTCCATGCCCTCGAGGCCGGCGGTGACCTCCTCGGCGAGCTTGTAGACGTCGACCTGGGCCCGCCCGCAGCTGGGGCAGGAGACGATCTCGAGCTTGCGCTCGCGCAGGCCCAGCGACTGCAGGATCTGCAGGCCGACCTTGACCTCCTCGACCGGCGGCGCCGAGAGGGACACGCGGATCGTGTCACCGATGCCCTTGCCGAGCAGGATGCCGAACGCCGTGGCGGACTTGATCGTGCCCTGGAAGGCGGGGCCGGCCTCGGTGACGCCGAGGTGGAGGGGCCAGTCGCCCCGCTCGGCGAGCAGCTCGTAGGCGCGGATCATCGTCACCGGGTCGTGGTGCTTGACCGAGATCTTGAAGTCGCGGAAGCCGTGCTCCTCGAACAGGCTGGCCTCCCACACCGCCGACTCGACCAGCGCCTCGGGCGTGGCCTTGCCGTACTTCTCCAGCAGCCGCTTGTCCAGGGAGCCGGCGTTGACGCCGATGCGGATCGACGTGCCGTGGTCGGCGGCGGCCTGGGCGATCTCCTTGACCTGGTCGTCGAACTTCTTGATGTTGCCCGGGTTGACTCGCACGGCGGCGCACCCGGCCTCGATGGCCGCGAAGACGTACTTCGGCTGGAAGTGGATGTCGGCGATGACCGGGATCTGCGACTTCTTCGCGATCGCCGGCAGGGCCTCTGCGTCGTCGGCGCTCGGGCAGGCGACACGGACGATGTCGCAGCCCGCCGCGGTGAGCTCGGCGATCTGCTGCAGGGTGGAGTTGATGTCGGAGGTCAGCGTCGTGGTCATCGACTGCACCGACACGGGCGAGTCGCTGCCCACCCCCACCGACCCGACCTTGATCTGTCGGGTGGGACGGCGAGGAGACAGGACGGGTGCGGGCATGGGGGGCATGCCGAGACCAACAGCGCTCATGCCACCGATTCTAGGAGCGGCGTCCACGGCGACCCGCATCGCCGGTGCGGCACCCGCCCTGACGACGCCCGGTCAGGAGATGTGCAGCGGGACGACCAGGTCCCCGACGATCAGGACGACGCCCATCACGAGCATGGCCAGGCCCACGACGTAGGCCACGGGCAGCAGCTTGGCCACGTCGACGTGGCCGGGGTCGGGACGGCCGAGCACCCGGGCGAACGCACGGCGTACGGCCTCGTACAACGCCCCGGCGATGTGCCCACCGTCGAGGGGCAGCAGCGGGACGAAGTTGAACAACCCGATGAAGAGGTTGAAGCTGGCAACGAGGAACGCCAGCGTCACCAGCTTGTCCTCCAGCGGGAACGCCTCGTGGGCCGCCGTCTCCCCGGCGAAGCGACCTCCACCGACGATGGAGACCGGGCCCTGCGGATCGCGCTCCTCGAGCCCGACGATCGCTCGCGCCACACCCCACACCTTGGCCGGCAGGTGGACCAGGGCCTCCGCGGTCTGGGCGGTCATGTGGCCCATCTGCTGTGCGGTGTAGACCGGGCCGCCGGTGGCGTTGTAGTTGACCGGCTCGACGCCGAGGAAGCCCATCTCGACCAGCTGGGGGTCCTCGGCGGAGGAGTAGCGCAGCTGGACCGTGGTGTTGGTGCGCAGCGTCAGCTCCTCGCCGTCACGGCGCACGACGATGGCCGCCTCGCCGTCACGGTTGTCGCGGATGTCCTGCTGCAGGCTGGCCCAGTCGGTGACCGGCTCGCCGTTGAACGACACGAAGACGTCACCGGGCTGGAGCCCGGCAGCGTGGGCAGGCGCCTCCGGGTCCTCGGCGGTGCACGAGCGCGGCAGCTCCTTGACGGGGATGACGCACTCGGAGACGTCCTTCACCACGGGCTCGACGACGGTGTCGCCGGGGTTGCCGTAGGTGGCGAACAGGGGGGTGAAGATGAGGAACGCGATGGCGATGTTGACGCTCGGTCCACCGGCCATGACGATCACCTTCTGCCACCACGGCAGCCGGTAGAAGAGCCGGTCGGCGTCATGGGCCGCGACGTACTCCCACTCGGCCGCGCGCGCGTCGGAGATGAGCTGGGTGAACAGGCCGGTGTTGGAGCGGCGCACCTTGTGGACGGGCTCCCCCGCCTCGGTGTAGGTGGTCTCCTCGACGAGGTCGTGGGCCCCGGGCGGGAGCATCCCGACGATCTTGACGTAGCCGCCCAGCGGGATCGCCTTGATGCCGTACTCGGTCTCGCCGATCCTCTTGCTCCACACCGTGGGCCCGAAGCCGATGAACCACTGGGGCACCTTGCACCCGAAGCGCTTGGCCGGGACCAGGTGCCCGAGCTCGTGCAGGCCGATCGAGACGAGGATCGCCACGACGAACGCCACGACACCGAGGGTGTAGAGGAGCGCGGTCATCGCGGTGGGTCCTTCTCGATCAGGCGGGACGCCTCGCCCCGTGCCCAGGCGTCGGCAGCGAGCACGTCGTCAACGGTGAGGTGCTGGGAAGAGCGTACGTCGTGGTCCCTGAGCACGGTGGCGATCGTCGTCACGATGTCGGTGAACCGGATCCGCCCGTCGTGGAACGCGTCGACGGCCACCTCGTTGGCGGCGTTGTAGACCGCCGGCGCGGTACCGCCGCGCTCGCCGGCCTCGCGCGCGAGCCGGACGGCGGGGAACACCTCGTCATCCAGCGGCTCGAAGCGCCAGTCGGCCGCCTTCGTCCAGTCGATCGCCGCCTCCGCGTCGGGCACCCGCTCGGGCCATCCCATCCCCAGCGCGATGGGGACCATCATCGTGGGCAGGCCCAGCTGGGCGACCACCGCGCCGTCGACGAACTCCACCATGGAGTGGATGTACTGCTGGGGGTGCACCACGACGTCGATGCGGTCGAAGGGAACGTCGAAGAGCAGGTGGGCCTCGATGACCTCCAGGCCCTTGTTGACCAGCGTCGCGGAGTTGGTCGTGATGACCCGGCCCATCGCGAAGTTGGGGTGGGCCAGGGCCTGCGCGGGAGTCACGCTCTCCAGCTCGGCGCGGGAGCGGCCCCGGAACGGCCCACCGGACGCGGTCAGGACCAGCCGGCGCACCTCCTCGGCCCGGCCCGCCAGCAGGCTCTGGGCGATGGCGCTGTGCTCGGAGTCGACCGGCACGATCTGACCGGGCCGCGCACGCTCCCTCACCAGTGGGCCGCCGATGATGAGCGACTCCTTGTTGGCCAGCGCGAGCGCGTTGCCGGCCGAGAGCGCGGCGAGGGTGGGTCGCAGGCCGACGGAGGCCTCCTCCCCCAGCCCGGAGACGCTGGGCGCAAACTCGGCGACCTGCTGCTCGAAGAGCTCGGGGTTCGACCCCCCGGCCGTGAGGCCCACGACGCGGAAGCGGTCGGGGTTGGCCCGGACGAGGTCCAGCGCCTGGGTGCCGATCGATCCGGTGGATCCAAGGATCACGATGTCGCGCGCAGTCACGCCGTCAGTGTCTCAGGGCAGCGCACGCACGGTGAACTCTCCTCGCGGGACCCGCCGCAGGGTCACTGCTCCCGGCGCAGCACCGGACGCAGGTCGTCCAGCACCGCCGGGTCCTCGATCGTGGACGGGACGGCCGCGTCCTTGCCGTCGGCGATCTCACGCATGGTCTTGCGCAGGATCTTGCCCGACCGGGTCTTGGGCAGGCCCCCGACCACCTCGACCTCCTTGAAGGAGGCGACCGCGCCGATCTCCTCGCGCACCATCCGCACCAGGTCCGCCCGGATCTCCTCGGGGTCGGCCTCGACACCCGCCTTGAGCACCACGAAGCCGCGCGGCATCTGGCCCTTCATGGAGTCGGCGACACCGATCACGGCGCACTCCGCCACGGCCGGGTGCTGGGCGATCACGGCCTCCATCGACCCGGTGGACAGGCGGTGGCCGGCCACGTTGATCACGTCGTCGGTGCGGCCCATGACGAAGAGGTAGCCGTCCTCGTCCACGTACCCCCCGTCACCGGAGAGGTAGTAGCCGTCGAACGCGGAGAGGTAGGAGGAGACGAAGCGCTCCTCGTCGCCCCACAGGGTCGGGAGCGTCCCGGGCGGCAGCGGCAGCCGGATGCAGATGGCACCCTCCTCCCCCGGCGGCACCTCGGCGCCGTTGGCGTCGAGGACCTTCACGGCGTACCCGGGCACGGCCACCGACGGTGAGCCCGGCTTGATGTCCATCGGCTCCAGACCGCGCAGGTTGGAGGCGATGGGCCAACCGGTCTCGGTCTGCCACCAGTTGTCGACCACCGGCACCCCCAGGTGCTGGGACGCCCAGTGGTAGGTGTCGGGGTCGAGGCGCTCGCCGGCGAGGAACAGCGTCTCGAGCGAGGAGAGGTCGTAGTCCTTGATCAGCCTGCCCTCGGGGTCCTCCTTCTTCACCGCCCGGATGGCGGTGGGCGCGGTGAAGAGCGCCTTGACGCCGTAGTCGGAGACGACCCGCCAGAACGCGCCGGCGTCCGGCGTCCCGACCGGCTTGCCCTCGTACAGAACGGTCGTCGCACCGGCGATCAGGGGCGCGTAGACGATGTAGGAGTGGCCGACCACCCAGCCCACGTCGGAGGCGGCCCACCAGACGTCGCCGGGGCCGATGCCGTAGATGTTGCCCAGCGACCAGGCCAGCGCGACGGCGTGACCGCCGTTGTCGCGCACGATGCCCTTGGGCTTGCCGGTGGTGCCGGAGGTGTAGAGGACGTAGAGGGGATCGGTGGCGGCCACTTCGACCACCGCCGCCGGGTCGGTGCGCCCGGCGCGCATGGCGACGTCCCAGTCGAGGTCGCGCCCCTCGACCATGCTCGCCTCGAGCTCGGGCCGCTGCTTGACGACAACCGACGCCGGCGGGTGCTCGGCCAGCTCGAGGGCGCGGTCCACGAAGGGCTTGTACTCCACCACCCGGCTGGGCTCGATGCCGCAGCTGGCCGTCACGAGGACCGTGGGGCGGGCGTCGTCGATGCGTACGGCGAGCTCGTGGGGAGCGAAGCCGCCGAAGACCACCGAGTGCACGGCGCCGATGCGCGCGCACGCCAGCATCGCGACCACGGCCTCCGGGATCATCGGCATGTAGATGACGACGCGGTCGCCCTTCTCGACACCGAGGGTGCGCAGCACGCCGCCGAAGGCTGCCACCTCGGCCAGGAGCTCGGCGTAGGTCCATGACTGCTTCGCGCCGGTGACGGCGGAGTCGTAGATGAGGGCCAACCGCTCGCCGCCGCCGTTGACGACGTGGCGGTCCAACGCGTTGAAGCAGGTGTTGAGCGTGGCGTCGGGGAACCAGCGGTAGTGCGGGGCCCGGCTGTCGTCGAGCACCCGCTGCGGCTTGCGGATCCAGTCGACGAGCGCGGCCTGCTCGCCCCAGAAGCCCGCCGGGTCGTCGATCGAGCGGTCGTAGGTCGCCTGGTAGTCACCCATGGCACCACTGTGGTGGCCCCGCCCGGCGTTCGTCCACCCCGCCGTCCAGCCTGGCGACGAACGGCGTCCTCACGTCGCCGGACGGCCCGCGCAACGGGTCAGCGCAGGCCGTTGTGCGCGGTGTCGGCGGGCTTGGACGCCGTGCGCAGCCAGGCCTCGAAGAACCCCTGGAGGTCCTCCCCGCTGACCCGCTCGGCGAGCGCCTCGAACTGGGCGCTCGAGCCGTTGCGCCCGCCCTGCTCCGCCAGCCAGGTCCGCACGATCCTCCAGAAGTCCTGCTCGCCCACCCGGTTGCGCAACGCCTGCACCGTCATCGCCCCGCGCTCGTAGACGGCGAAGTGGAAGAGGTCGCGGGGCCCGGGCTGGCCGATCTCGACGCTCCACAGCGACGAGCCGCGCCCGTTGGTGTCGTACGCGAACCGGAGGGCCGCCTTGGCGGCCCGCCCGCCGTTGCGCTCGTTCCAGCGCCACTCCATGAAGGTGGCGAAGCCCTCGTTGAGCCAGATGTCGCGCCAGCGCTGCACCGCGACGTGGTTGCCGAACCACTGGTGGGCCAGCTCGTGGACCACGAGCCATTCGGCGTACGCGCCCACGGCGGGGTACGTCGGCCTGGTCTGGTTCTCCAGCGCGAAGCCGGGGTTGAGCGCGGTGGTGAGGCCCCCGGACACCGAGAAGGGGTAGTCGCCGAGGTCCTGCTCGAGGCCGCCCACGATGCGCGGCGTCTTGCGCATCAGTCGCATCGAGGCCTGGCGCTGCGGGAGCGGCAGCTGCTGCGACACCGCGAGCAGCCACGGTGTGCCGTCCCGGGTGCCCCGCTCGACCTGGAAGTCCCCGGCGGCGAAGAACGCGAGGTAGGGAGCCATCGGCTCGTCGGCGCGCCAGCGCCAGCGGGTCAGGCGCCGCCCGACGGTGCGCTTGACGAGGCGCCCGTTGGCGACCACCTCCTTGCCCCGCGGCACCGTGACGCTCACGTCGACCAGCGCCTTGTCGCTCGGGTGGTCGTTGGCCGGGAACCACCACGGCGCCATGTGCGGCTCGTTCATCGCCACGACCTCGCGCTTGTCGGCGAGCCAGTTGCGCTGGCCGGCGTACCGGTGCTCGGCAGGGCGGCCGGCGTAGCGCACGACGACGCGGTGCGCCGTCCCGCGGGGCAGCACCCGCGACGGGGTGATGCGCAGCTCGTGGCCCTTGCCCCGCTTGACGAACCCGGCCCGGCGCCCGTCCACGGCCACCGAGCGCACCGGCAGCAGGAAGTCCAGCGAGAAGCTGGACAGGTCCTGGAGCGCCCGCAGCCGGATGGTCGTACGCCCGCTGAGGCGACCGGTGTCGAAGGCGTAGCGGTTGACGATGCGGTAGGACGTCACGTCGATCCCGCCGTTGCCGTCGAGCGGCCAGTACGGGTCGCCGATCCCGGCCGCTCCGTCGACGGGCGCCACCGCGACCGCCTCCGCACCGGAGGCGAGGGGCGCTGGGACGACGGACATCGAGGAGGCCAGGACGGCCACCGCGGCGGCGACGGCGGCCACCACGGAACGGGGGGTCTTCACGCCCGAAATCTACTGCCCACCCGCCCCGAGATGTCGCCGTCCTGCCAAGAGGAGGAAAAGCCGTTGCCGATTGCGGCTCCGGTCGTCGACGATGGAGGTCGCGTGCGCACGGTGCGTGCCCTGACGAGAGGAGTCGAGCCATGACGACCACGGTCCCCGGCCTGTCCGCAGCCACCTCCTCCACGAACCGGAGCACCACGCATGACCCCGACCTTTCCCTCGGAGTTCCTCACTCCTGACCACACCGACCCGCTCGACGGCATCGACGAGCGGTTCGTCTTCGACTTCCGTTCCTACGACGACGACCTGGCCCCCGGGCAGCGCTGGTCGCAGTGGGAGGACCTCGAGGCCCTGATGCGAGGGCCCGAGCCGCGGCCCTCCTGGGTGATCACGTCCAGCGGCGCCGTGGACACCGATCTCGGCATCCTCAAGACCGGCAAGGAAGCCGACGTGTTCCTCGTCGAGCGGTGCGACCCGCACCGCCCGGACTCGGCGGTCGTCATGGCCGCGAAGCGCTACCGCGACACCGACCACCGCTCGTTCCACCGCGCCGCCGCCTACACCGAGGGCCGGTCGATGAAGCGGTCGCGCGACAACCGCGCCCTGAAGCGCAAGACCACGTGGGGCCGTGTCGTCGCGGCCGGCGAGTGGGCCGCGTCGGAGTGGAGCGCGCTCCGACGCTGCTGGGAGCTGGGACTGCCGGTCCCCTACCCCGTGCAGATCGACGGGACCGAGATCCTGATGGAGTGGATCACCCACGAAGGCGAGACGGCGCCGCGTCTCGCCGGCACCCGGCCCGGCCCGGACCTGCTGGCCGACCTCCTCGAGCAGGTGCGCGAGGTGCTGGCCTCGCTCGCCGCGGCTGGCCTCGTCCACGGGGACCTCTCGCCGTACAACACCCTCCTCGCGGGTGACCGGCTGGTCGTGATCGACCTGCCCCAGGTGATCGACCTCGCCGGCAATCCCCAGGGCTTCGACTTCCTGCTGCGTGACTGCGCGAACATGTGCCGCTGGTTCCGCGCGCGAGGGCTCGAGGTCGACGAGCAGGAACTGTTCTCCGAGGTGGTCGCGGGGGCCTTCTGACGGCGCTGGTCCCTGAGTCGGTGTGCGACTCAGGGACCCGCGCGGAGGTTGTGCGCCGTGAAGCAGACCCGCGGACGAGTGGTCGAGGTGACCTCCCTGGCCGACCTGGACCGCCGTGTCGCCGCCGGCGCCCGCTCGATGGAGGGCTGGCGCATCATCGACGTCGACCTCACCGGACGCCACGAGCTGCTGGACTCCTGCGACGTCGCCCAGTCGCTCTTCCTCGGCTGCACCTTCGCCGACGACGACGCCGACACGGTGCGCCGCCGTGGCGGCATCGTGTTCCCCGAGATCCCCGGGGTGCCGGTGGACCCGTACCGCCCACGGCTCTACTCCCCCGCCGAGCTCTTCGGCGACGACGGCTACCACGCGAGCCTGGACGCCCAGGCCTACGCCTGGTCGCAGCGGCCCGGGTCGGACGAGGACGCCCTGGCCATGGCCCTGCACGACCACGCGATCGACGTCGCGCTCGCGAAGTGGGTCGACGCCCGCTCGGTCGCCGGCGTCATGGGCGGGCATGCCCTGGTGCGCGGCAGCGCCGGGTACGCCGCGGCCGCCGAGCTGGGTCGCGGCCTGGGCACGCGACTCACCGTCGCCACCGGTGGCGGACCGGGCGCGATGGAGGCGGCCAACCTCGGCGCGTGGGCCTCGGCAGGGCCCTCGGACCAGCTGGAGGACGCGCTCGACCGGCTCGCCCGCGTCCCGTCGTTCCGTCCCAGCATCGCCGACTGGGCCGCCGTCGCGTTCGAGGTCCTGGGGGCGACGCCCGGCGCGGACTCGCTCGGCATCCCGACCTGGCACTACGGCCACGAGCCGCCCAACCCCTTCGCGACGTCGATCGCGAAGTTCTTCCGCAACGCGCCCCGCGAGGCGCTCCTGCTGGAGGTCTGCAACGCCGGCATCGTGTTCCTGCCCGGCGCCGGCGGGACCGTGCAGGAGATCTTCCAGGACGCCTGCGAGAACTTCTACGCCGATCCCTCGTCCGTGGCCCCCATGGTGCTGGTGGGCCGCCGCTACTGGACCGAGGAGCTTCCCGCGTGGCCGCTGCTCCAGACGCTGGCGCGGGGACGCGCCATGGAGGAGCACGTCCACCTGGTCGACACGGTCGACGAGGCGGTCGCCGTCGTCACCGGGTGAGCGACTCACCCCGCACGGCGCCTCGGCACGTCCGCGCCGACAACCTCCCGGTAGTGGTCCAGCAGGAGGTCGTTGACGGCCTGCCAGGTGCGGCCGGCCACGCTGCGTCGCGCTGCCAGCGACATCCGCAGCCGGCGCACCGGGTCTGCGACCAGGCGCTGGACGTGTGCCGCCATCTCCTGTCCGTCGCCGGGGGCGTAGAGGTAGCCGGCGACCGTGTCCTCGACCACGTCGACGGGCCCACCGGCGCGCGGAGCGACGACCGGGACCCCCGAGGCCAGCGCCTCTTGGGCCGACTGGCAGTAGGTCTCGTGGCGCCCGGTGTGCACAAAGACGTCGAGGGTCGCGTAGGCACGGGCCAGCTCTTCCCCGTGCAGCACCCCGAGGAAGGCAGCGCCGGGCAGCAGGTCCCGCAAACGCTGCTCCTCGGGCCCACCACCGACGACCACGAGCCGTACGCCGTCCAGCCGCTCCACGTGGGCGAGCAGCTCCAGCTCCTTCTCGGCCGCGAGCCGACCCACGTAGCCCACCAGCCGCTCGCCGCCGGGGGCGAGCTCGCGGTGGAGGGACTCATCACGCTTCGACGGGTCGAACAGCACCTGGTCCACGCCGCGCGGCCAGCGCCCGAGCCCGGGGACACCGAGCTCCTCGAGCTGCCGCATCGACGCGGAGGACGGCGCGAGGGTCCGGTCGACCGCCAGGTGGATGCGACGCGTCAGCGCCGCCATCGCACGCACCCCGCCGGGCACGGCGTACCGCTCCGCGAACCCCACGAGGTCGGTCTGGTAGATGGCCACGGTGGGGATGCCGAGCTCGCCGGCGGCCCGGGCGGCCTGGTAGCCGAGCGTGGCGGGCGAGGCGATGTGGACGACGTCCGGCCGGAACCGGAGCATGACCGCCCGGAGCCGTCGGCGAGTCTCCAGGCCGATCCGGAACTCCTTGTAGACCGGCAGGCGGGCGCCCCGGGTGATCGTCACCGGGAAGCCGGCACAGCTCTCCGGGCCCGTCGGGGCGACCAGCTCGGCTGCGTGACCCTCGGCGGCGCGGTGCTCGAGCACCCGGCGCACCGAGTTGGTCACGCCGTTGACCTGCGGCAGGAACGACTCGCTGACCACCAGCACCCGCAGGTGGCCGTCGCGCACATCCGCCCGCCGGAGGGGGACGAGGTTGGACGCGGTCGGGCTCAGGTTCGAGCGGCGCAGGGGCCATGTCTGGAGCAGGTCCATGTGCGGGACGGTAGGAGCCCCGGGTCAACGGGCCGGGTGCGCGCGAGGACTGTCGCGTGAACAGCCGGGGGTCCGGAACCGACGGGTCGGGCTACACCCAGCGCAGGAAGCGCCCGTGCCCGTGCGTGTGGGCGATGGCCCGGCCGTCGAGGCCCAGGACGAAGGTCTGCCGCTCCGGCTCGATGGCCGGCCCGGTGTCCGTGATCGACGCGATCACGCGCTTGCCCTCGTTGCTGACCCAGTGGCAGCGACCGAGCGCCACGAGCCCGCGCATCATCTCCTCGAACCGGGCCCGGTCGTCGGGCTCGAGGTACGCGATGACCGCCGAGTGGAAGACGACCACCGTGCCGTGCTCGGCAGCCCGCTCCACCTGGGCCGGGAGCTCCTCCAGCAGGTCGCCGCGCACGATGGCAGGCGGCTCCCGCCGGGCGATCTCGATCGCGTCACGCAGGCGGTCTCGGCGGTCGTCGTGCTCGGGCCACACCAGCGTCTCGAGCCAGGCCATGTCGCCGTCGTCGGTGACGTCCAGCGGGTTCAGGTCGATGCCGCCGCGCCACGCCACCATCGGCAGCGCGTCGGGCAACGGCGCGGCGCCCTTGACCCGGCACTCGAGCACCGGCCCCTCCCCCAGGCGCACGTGCCCGGTGTCGGTGCGCCAGTCGTAGGCCCAGCGGTCGGGGTACAGGCACAGTCCGGCGGCCGCTCCCACCTCGAGCAGCGCCAACGGGCCGGGAACCCGGGAGAACGCGGGCAGCAGCGTCGCGAGCCGGCCCACCTCGTTGGTCTGGGTGGCGTGGGTGAGGATCGTCTCCCGGATCGCGCCCTCGTCGCCCAGCAGGGTTTCGCGGAGGCCGGAGTACGGCCCCGGCGCGGGGACACCGTGGCGGCGGGCCGCGGCGAACACGAGGTTGGGCTGGTGCTTGATCGCCGGCAGGTCGCCCAGCCACGCCAGGACCTCCTCGTCGCGCGCGACCTCCCTGGCCCACGTCGTGAAGGTCGCGGAGTCGCCCTGCGCGTAGGCGGCGAAGTCGTCGTACTCGGCGGCGATGTCGTCGAAGAGAAGCATCAGGACATTCTCGCCGAGCCGCGCGGGTGTGACGTCAGGCCTCGGTGGCGGCGAGCTGTCCGCACGCCCCGTCGATCTCACGCCCACGCGTGTCGCGCACGGTCGTGGGGATGCCCCGGGCCTCGAGGCGCCGGACGAACTCACGCTCGTCGGCCGGATCGCTCGCGGTCCACTTCGACCCGGGCGTCGGGTTGAGCGGGATGAGGTTGACGTGCACCCAGCCCCAGGTCCCGCGCGCGAGCAGCACGTCGGCCAGCAGGTCGGCCCGCCATGCCTGGTCGTTGATGCCGCGCATCATGGCGTACTCGATCGAGACACGGCGCTTGGTCTTGTCGGCGTAGGTCCACGCGGCGTCGACGGTCTCGGCCACCGAGAACCGGGTGTTGATCGGCACCAGCTCGTTGCGCAGCTCGTCGTCGGGCGCATGCAGGCTCAGCGCGAGCGTGACCGGGATGCCCTCGTCGGCGAGCTGCAGGATGCGCGGGACCAGGCCCACCGTGGAGACCGTGATGCCGCGTGCGGACATGCCGAGCCCGGCAGGGCTCGGGTCGGTGAGGCGGCGTACGGCTCCCAGGACGGCCTTGTAGTTGGCCAGGGGCTCGCCCATGCCCATGAAGACGACGTTGGACACCCGACCCGGTCCGCCCGGCACCTCGCCGCGGGCGAGCGAGCGGGCACCCGCCACGACCTGCTCGACGATCTCGGCGGTCGACATGTTGCGCTGCAGGCCGCCCTGACCGGTCGCGCAGAACGGGCAGGCCATGCCGCAGCCGGCCTGGCTCGACACGCACATCGTGACCCGGTCGGTGTAGCGCATGAGCACCGACTCGACCAGCGCGCCGTCGAAGAGCCGCCACAGGGTCTTCCGCGTGGTGCCCTTGTCCGCCTCCATCGTGCGCAGCGGCGTCATGAGCTCGGGAAGGAGCGCGGAGACCAGCTCGTCGCGCTGACCGGCCGGCAGGTCGGTCATCTCGGCCGGGTCGTCGACCAGCCGGGCGAAGTAGTGGTTGGACAGCTGCTTGGCGCGGAAGCCCGGCAGCCCCATCTCCTCGAGGAGCTCCTTGCGACCGGCCTCATCGAGGTCGGCGAGGTGCCGCGGCGGCTTCTTGCGACCGCGCGGCTCGGAGAAGACCAGGGGCAGGGGCTTGGGTGACTCGGACATCAGGGGACGATCTTCCCACCCCGAGGGCCCCGACGACGACTCAGCGATCGAGCTGGAGCATGAAGTAGACCACCAGCGAGGCCACTCCGAGCACGACCAGCGCGGTCAGGGCCATGCCGAACCACATGTACTTGCCGAACCGACGAGTCGGCCGGTAGACGAGGAGCCCCGCGGGGACGACCAGGGTGATGGCCACCAGGGGGAACAGCTTCTCGGCCGTCTCGAACGGCAGGAGCAGCCGCAGGATGGCGGCGAAGCCGCCCGGAACGGCCGTGACGAACAGCATGCCCGAGAAGAAGCCCGTGAGGGCGGTGAAGGTCGGGTGGTCACGGTGCCACCAGTCAGGCGCGTGCACCGGTCCCACCTGGTCGGGCGCGATCGGCTCCTGCTTGGTCATGTGCCTCATCGTAGAGGCGAAGGGACCACGATCACGTCGGGCATGCCGAGGGCCGCCCACGCTTCGAGGTCGGGCTCCCGTCCGGTGAGGGCCGCGACCGCCAGGGTCCACGCCGTGCCGTGGCCGACCAGCACGACGTCGTCCTCGCGGTGCAGCTCGACGATGCGGCGCACGGCCGGCACCACCCGGGCCGCGCACGCCTCCAGCGGCTCCCACCCCGGCACCGCGGCGATGTCTGGCGCGGCGAACGCGCGTCGCACCGCCGCCGGAAAGTCGTCGAGCCAGGCGCCCGAGCGCTCGTGCTCACGCAGGTCGTCGACGATCCCCACCTGGGCATCGGTCAGGAGCTGGGCGGTCTCCATCGCCTTCGGCTCCGGGGAGCAGAACCACGACGCGCGCGACGGCATCCGCGCCCGCAGCGCCCACACGTCGTCGAACCCGGCCGGGTCGAGGCGCCACTGCGCGGCCGGCACCCCCGGCTCGACGAGAGGACGCCCGTGACGCACCAGGTGCAGGGTCACAGGAACTCCCGGGCCCCACGCAGTCGCGTGGAGAGCAGTCGCGACGCCAACGACGAGTCCAGCCGCAGCTCCAACGGCCCCGGGACACCGAGGGCAGCACGGCTCGCGCCACGCAGCGCCGCGACGTCGAGGCCGTCACGCGCCGCCACCAGCCTCCCGAGCTCGAGACGACTCACCGGGTCGGCGCCCCCCAGGTGGATCACGCCCCGGTGGTCGTTCGCGGCCAGCTCGACCAGCGCCGACGCGAGGTCCTCCACGTGTACCGCGCACCGCAGCTCGTCGTCGAAGAGCGCACCCTCACCGCCTGCGGCCAGGTCGTGGACCAGGCGTTCGTGCGGGGACTGCCCGTCGCCCAGGATCACCGACGTACGCGCCACGACCACGTCGACGCACACCGCGAGCGCGACCGTCTCGGCCGCGGCCTTCGCAGCGCCGTAGGCGGTGATCGGGTCGGGTCGGGCACTCTCGGCGTACGAGGGGGCCGAGCCGGAGAACACCACGTCCGAGGAGACCAGCACCAGGCGCGCCCCCACCTCCGCCGCCGCCAGGGCGACGTGGGCGGCCCCCGTCGCCGTGACGTCCCAGTCGTCCTGGCGGTAGGCGGTGTGGACCACCGCGTCCGGGCGGGCGGCTCGCAGAAGGGCCAGGACCGCGTCGGGGTCGCGTACGTCGCACTCCACGCTCGCCACCGCCTCGATCTCGTGGCCGTGGCCGGCGGCGACACGGCAGACGTGACGCCCGAGGTAGCCGGTGCGGCCACCGGTGACGAGCAGGCGCATCAGGGCCGGACCCCGCTCAGAAGACGAGGTAGTGCAGGACGAGCCAGATGGGGGCGATCGTCGCGAGGAGGGAGTCGAGGCGGTCCATGAGGCCACCGTGGCCGGGGATCACCTGGCTCATGTCCTTGACACCGAGGTCGCGCTTGATGACCGACTCGCACAGGTCACCCAGGGTCGCCATCACCACAGCCACCAGGCCGAGCAGCAGACCCACCCACCACTGGGCGTCGAAGAGCCAGATGACGAGTCCGATGCCGGCGGCGACGCACGAGACGGCCGATCCGGCGAAGCCCTCCCACGACTTCTTGGGCGAGATCACCGGGGTCATCGGGTGCTTGCCGAAGAGCACGCCGAAGGCGTAGCCGCCGATGTCGGAGGCGATGGTGACCAGGATGAAGGCGAGGATCCCTTTCACGCCGTCGTCCCACCGGTCGAACCCCGTCGTGCCGCCCTCGGAGAGCATGAGCCCCACGAAGGACGCCAGGAAGGGCACGTAGACGAGCACGAACACCGCGGCCGAGGCGTTGCGGACGTAGCCGTCGACGCCGCGTCGCAGCAGCCACAGCATCGTCACGAGCGCGGTGACCGCCGTGGCGGCGACCAGTGCGGGAGCCCCACCGAAGTAGGCGACCAGCACCATGACGGTGCCGCCGGCCATGAGCGGCTGCTCGGGCAGGTCGATGTTCTTGGCCAGCAGCCCGCGCCGCAGCTCCCAGATCCCGACGACCACGGCGGCGGCCACCACGAAGACGAAGGCGGTCTTCCAGAAGTAGAGCGTGGTGCCGATCAGGGTCAGCAGGACCACCGCCGAGGCGACGGCCGCAGGCAGGTTGCGGCCGGCCCGGCCGTGGTCCTTCTTGGGTGCCCCCGACGGGGCGGACGTGGTCGTCATGGGCGTGGCTCAGACCTCGAGCAGCTCGGATTCCTTGTTCTTGAGCATCTCGTCGATGGCGTCGGTGTGCTTCTTGGTGGTGGCGTCGAGCTTCTTCTCGGCACCGGTGACGTCGTCCTTGCCGACCTCGCCGTCCTTCTCGAGACGCTCGAGCTCCTGCTTGGCGTGGCGACGCACGTTGCGCACCGAGACGCGGCCGTCCTCGGCCTTGGTCTTGGCGATCTTGATGTACTCCTTGCGGCGCTCCTCGGTGAGCTCGGGGAACACGCAGCGGATGGCCCTGCCGTCGTTGGACGGGTTGACCCCCAGGTCGCTGTCGCGGATCGACTTCTCGATCGCGGTGAGGGCGCCCATGTCGAAGGGCGCCACGATGATCGTGCGGGCGTCCTGGGACGTGAAGGAGGCGAGCTGCTGCAGCGGCGTCGGGGTGCCGTAGTAGTCGGCGGTGAGCTTGGCGAACATCGCCGGGTTGGCGCGACCTGCACGGATCGTCGCAAACTCCTCACGCGTCGCTTCGACCGACTTGTCCATCTTGGCGTCGGCATCGTTGAGGATCGTGTTGATCACGGCTGCTCCAGTCGTATCGTGGGAGAGGGTTCCGGGTGGGGCTGTCGCGTCCCGGTGGGTCAGGCGTTGCTGCTCACCAGCGTGCCAATCTTCTCACCCTTCACCGCGCGCACGATCGTGCCGGGGGTGGAGAGGTTGAAGAAGACCATGTCGAGGTTGTTGTCGCGCGCCATCGCGATGCCCGTGGCATCGGCGACCTTGAGGTCGCGGGCGAGGTACTCGTCGTAGGTGAGGCGGTCGAACATCTTGGCCTCGGGGTTGGTCTTGGGGTCGGAGTCGTACACGCCGTCGACACCCTGCTTGCCCATGAGCAGCACCTGGCACCGCGTCTCCAGCGCGCGCTGGGCAGCCACGGTGTCGGTCGAGAAGAAGGGCATGCCGGCGCCGGCGCCGAAGATGACCACGCGGCCCTTCTCCATGTGACGGATGGCGCGACGAGGGATGTACGGCTCGGCGACCTGGCCCATCGTGATGGCCGTCTGCACGCGGGTCTCGACGCCGTGCTGCTCGATCATGTCCTGCAGCGCCAGGCAGTTCATCACCGTGCCGAGCATGCCCATGTAGTCGGCACGGGCTCGCTCCATGCCGCGCTGCTGCAGCTCGGCGCCGCGGAAGAAGTTGCCCCCACCCACGACGATGGCGACCTGGACCCCGGACTTGGCGACCTCGGCGATCTGGGCAGCGACCCCGTTGATGACGTCGAGGTCGAGGCCGACCCCGCCACCACCGAAGACCTCACCTGAGAGCTTGAGGAGGACGCGCTCATAGGTCACGTGGGAAGCCTTTCGCCGGACCGGTCGGGACACGAGCAACCTACCGGGCCGCCGTGCGCGGT